>DLGO01000043.1 GCA_002482725.1 Bacteroidetes bacterium UBA7692
CCTTCCTTTGCTTTTATCTGCTCCTCGGTACGGGCCAGTAGCTGCGGGTCCAGGTAGTCTTCCTTTACCTCGGTCAGTTCCAGTATGGTGTCACCTTTTTTTACTACATCGCCTTCTTTTACCCACCAGCGTTCTATACGCCCTGCTATCACAGCATTCAGCTCTTGCGGGCGTAGCGAGGGGCTAAGGGTGGTTACAGTGCCGGGTGCGCGTACATTTTGCGTCCATGGCAGGAATAGGGATAATATAGCTACACCCAGCATAATCCCCAGGTTGCGCACTGTTTTGCGGTCGTTGCCTTCAGCAAAGCTCTTGCGGTACGATACCAGTTTTTCTTTCTTCAGCAGGCTCTGCTCGTCGTTTTTCATCCACATACGTCTGCTATTTAGTTTTTAAGGAATGATTTTTTAAAGCTGCTTTTGTGCTGTAGCTCTTCATAGCTGCCATAAGCCTCTATACCGTTTTCTGCCAGTATCAGTATTTTGTCGCAACGCCTCGCAAAGTCGGGGTCGTTGCTCACGGCCAACATAGTAAATGGTGCCGAGCGGTGGGTAAAGTAGTTGATGATCTTGCGTTGCTCGCCTTGGTCCAATCCCTGCCATGCATCTTCTATCAGCAGCAGCTTTGGCTTGTTCAGTAGCGCACGCGTCAGGCATATTTTGTTCATTACATTGCGGGGTAGTTTGCGCCCCATGGCATCAACCTGCGTGTTCAGGCCATGCTCCTGCGATTGTATAAAGGCAGTAAGTCCCATTTCGTCGCTTACCTTCATCACCTGCTGTATGCTTATATTTTCATCGCCCAGCGTCAGGTTTTCCAGTAGCGTGCCTGTAAAAATATCTACTGTAGAAAGTGCCACACCAATGTTTTGGCGCAGTGTTTCCAGGTTGTAATTTTTGATTGGTATCTCGTTCAGCAGCAGTTGCCCCTTAAAGTCTGGGTATGCCCCGGTAAACATGCGTAGCAGCGTAGTTTTGCCCGCGCCTTCAGGCCCGGCTATGCATATCTTTTCTCCGGCTGCTATGCTGAAGCTAAGCTGCTGCAGTGTGTTGCGCTGGTCATCGGGGTAGCGGAAAGAGAAATCTTCGAGCTTAATGGCCACACCTTTTTGGTCGGCTGCCTGCTGTAGGGTGATTCCGCTGAATGTCTCTGTAGGCTTGTCCAGCACCTTGCCTATTTTTTCTATAGAGGTAAGGGTGTCATACACTGTTTCCAGGCTGGTAATGAATTTTTCTACCGAAGATAATATCGTCAATATCACGATTTCGGAGGCTATGAACTGGCCTATGTTTATCTGCTGGTCTACAAACAGTATGCTGCCCAGTATCAGCAGCGCAGCGGTTATGGCCACCTTGAATGCTATAAACCAGTAATACTGTATCACCAATACATCGAAGTGCTTTTCGCGTGCATCCAGGTAGTTGCTTACCAGGCCATCGGCACGCTTAAGCGGGTATTCGTTTACCCCCATAAACTTAAACATCTTCAGGGTGCGGGCTACCTCTTCCAGCCACGAGGCTGTGTCGTATTTGTAGTTGGATTCCTCCAGGCTTGTTTGCAAACCCTTTGGCCCTGTGATGCGGAACATGATGGCTATAAGCAATACCAGGAACAAGCCAAAGAAGATGAAGAAAGGGCTATAGAGCGATAGCAACAGCAGGCCAAATATGATCTGCACCATAGCTGAAGGAAAATCCAGTAATAGCTTCGAGATACCTTTTTGCAAAGCAGCAGTATCGAAGAATCGGTTTACCAGTTCGGGCAGGTAATAGTCGTCTATGGCCTCGAGCCTCAGGCGCGGTAGCACATGGGCAAACTCCAGGGTGTAGCGGGTAAAAATACGGCGCTGTATGCGCTCGTTTATCCGCATTTGCATTACCTGCAGCATGCCATTGAAAAATACCCCTGCTACTACCACCGCAATAAGGATAACCAAAGAGGTGGACAGCCGGCCGCCAAACAGGAAATTGATGATTGCCTGTATGCCGAGCGGAAGCGATAGGGCTATAAGCCCGCTCAGTATGGCATAGAAGTAAATAGAGTAAATCTCTTTGCGCTCAAGCGATATAAGGCTGAATAGGCGTGTCAGTGGTGTTGATACCGGCCCGTCATTCGTAGCTGCCATGTATATTGTGTGTTTTATTAATTTTCAAATATGATAGGTATATAATAGACGATAATAGTAATTCGATATTTTGAATTGTTCTAAAAGATGCTAAATGAGGAAGCAACTTAGGGTGTGCAAAATGATTTGACAATATACTAACAAAGATATAATAACAGAAAAAGGGATTGAAGGTTCGATTTTCTGGTGCTTTAAAGGGTGTCGGGTAATAGAAAGCTGATATCTTTTGCCAATGTAATGTTGTTGCTTACCATCTTAAATATCTGATATTGATGCTCCATACCTTCGTACTCTGTATTATGTATGCACAATAAACCATGAGAGCCCGGCGCACTCTCGTTTATGAGAGCGAATGCGTTTTCAGGACCTGAATCATAATGGTTCTGCATACCTGAAAAATGCGACGTTATCATACCTCCACTTCCTTCAATTATGCGCAAGTCATGTGGCGCCAGATATTCCTTGGTTTCTATGCTGCTTTTAGTCAGATTTGTCAGGTCTAGCAGTCTTTTTCTATATTCAGGATAGGCTAATGCTGCTTGCATTAACGATGTTAAATGAGCAGTATGTTCTATTTCTACCCAGCAATGGTATATAAACATATAAAGTAATTTAATAGCCAATATAGCTCAATAGGCATATAAATCATTACATATTCGGCCTGTACACCGTGGTCTCGGTTATTTTGGCGAAGTCCCTTTTTTGCTTGGTCAGCATGTTGTGCATGCGCAGCAGCCTGTTCAGGTGGTCGGGGTTCTGTTCCTCTTCGGGCTTTTGTGTTTCCTGCAGTATCTGCTCTTCCACGCTTTTCAGCATGTGCATGTTCTTGAACTGCTTGAAGCGGATAAGCGCGCTCTCTACATCGCGCACGTATATGGCGTCCTTTTCCACTATGGCTATCTTGAAGCGCGTCCACCAGTTTTCGCTTACCTGGTACTTTTCCGATAGCAGGTCTATGGCAGCCGTGCGCGTTTCTACATCTTCGTTTTGCAGGAAGCTATCTGCCGACGGGTATATGCCCTCTTCTGCCTTGTCCTTCAGATCGTCGTACAGCTTTTTGTAGAGTGGCCATTCTATCTCCACGCCCTCCAGCTCGTCCAGTATGTGCTGCGTCACCGTTATGGTTTCGGTATCGCTCAGGTGGATAGGGAAGGGGCCGTAGGCAATCATTACCCGTACTATATCGCTCTCCAATACCCGCAGCGTGGGCGATGTTTCTACCAACTGCTCCTTGTGCAGAGCCTGCTGCACCTCTTCGTCGCGGCGGGTGTCGGGCGTGCTTATTTCAGCTGCGCCTTTGTTGCTCTTGTGGCGGATCTTGTTCACCTCTATCAGCAGCATCTGCTCCTGCATGCCGAAGTGGCCGCTGCACTCCTTTATGTATACCGAGCGCTGTATGGCATCCGGTATCTTGGCTATGGAACCCATGATGTCGCGTATCAGCTCGCTCTTCTTTATCGGGTCGCTGGAAGCCTCTTTGGCAAACAGCGCCGTCTTGAAGAGTATAAGGTCCTTGCGCGTTTCGCGCACGTATTTGGTAAAGGCCTCGCTGCCTGTTTTACGCACGTAGGAGTCCGGGTCCTCACCATCGGGGAATATCACGATGCGCACATTCATGCCCTCCTCCAGTATCATATCGGTACCGCGCAGCGCGGCCTTTATGCCTGCGGCATCGCCATCGTATAGCATGGTAATGTTGGCCGTCATGCGCTTTATGATGCGTATCTGCTCTATGGTAAGCGCCGTGCCGCTACTGGCCACTACATTCTCTATACCCGCCTGGTGCAGCGATACCACATCGGTATAGCCCTCTACCAGGTAGCACTCGTCCATCTTGCGTATGGCCACCTTTGCCTGAAAGGCACCATACAGTATCTTGCTCTTGTTGTAAACGTCGCTCTCGGGCGTGTTTACGTACTTGGGGGCCTTCTCGTCTTTCTTCAGTATGCGGCCGCCAAAACCAACCACCTTGCCATTCAGGTTGTGTATGGGAAACATCACCCTGTTGCGGAAAAAGTCGTAGGTACTTCCCTCCTTTGGAGAGGTAAGCCCCGCGTCTTTCAGTATCTGCAACTGGAACGAGTTTGCCAGGGCGTGTTTGGTAAAAGCATCGCCTTTGTCGGGCGAAAAGCCCATCTGGAACTTCTCTATGGTATGCTTGTCAAATCCTCGCTCCTTGAAGTAGGAGAGGCCCACGCTGCCCTCGTCTGAGTGTAGTATTTCGGTATAGTACTTCTGCGCAAAGGCATTGGCTATGAGTATGCTCTCGGCATGCGACTGCTTCTCCTGCTCTTCGTGCGATACGGGCTCAAAGGTCTCTTCAATCTCTACATTATACTTCTTGGCCAGGAACTTCAGCGCCTCTACATAGCTCATCTGTGCATGCTCCATCAGGAAGGTAACCGAGTTGCCCGACTTGCCGCAACCAAAGCACTTATAGAAGTTTTTGGCAGGCGTAACTGTAAAGGAAGGCGTCTTCTCGTTGTGGAAAGGGCAATTGCCCAGCAGGTTGGCCCCGCGCTTTTTCAACACCACATACTCGCCCACCACGTCTTCTACACGTGCCTCGTCCATTATACGCGCTATGCTCAGTTTCGATATCATCGGGGGCTACAAAGAAAGCAAAAAAGGGGGAGATAGAGGGAGGGTCAACAGAACGGGTTATTCTTTCTTTTCTATGACGAACCAAGAGGCTACATAAGCCGTAAAGGTGCCGAATAGACCTACTCCTGCTGTCATAAGTATAGCTGCTATAACTCTTCCTTCAGTCGTAACAGGGAATTTATCTCCATATCCAACAGTAGTGATTGTTACGTAGGCCCACCAAATTGCATCTTCAGCGGTTTTTATATTGCTATTGGGGTCTTTTTCTACCTGTAATATGGCAATTGCCGAGAATATAATAAGCAAAATGGCCAGAATAGCAACTGATGTAAAGGCCCCTTTTGCTTTGTTTTTTAGAAGGTGATTCAATAATTCCTTGGTTGATTTAAAAGCCCTGATTATTCTAAGTAGCCTGATTATGCGCAATATTCGTCCAAACCGTAAGAAGTCGACCATAGGAATACTGGAAATGAGGTCAATCCAACCCCATCGCATAAATTTTGCTTTATTTTCTGCCTGATAAAGCCGTATACAAAATTCAATAAAGAAGATTAGACAAATGGCATTGTCTATATAGCTTAACAATGTGGATGTTTCTTTAGGAAGAACTACAGCGGTATCTATTAGCATCGCTACTAACACATAGATGGATAACACCAGGACTATAAGGTTAAGATAACCTAGTTCGCTTTTTGCTTCCTGGTCTGGCATGGTGAACTAATGTATTAGTGAAAATTCCGGATCTTTAAAATAATCGAAGAATACGGATTTGTAATGTAGGAATAGAGGTTGAGAAATAAAAATCCCATCAATATGGGGTTATAATATTTAGTAGTATTTTCGAATTGTATCAGTAAAATTGCGGCTATGTACGTTTTCCATAAATTAAGTGATTAATGCATATAAAGAGTTTTAAAATAAAGAATTTCAAGTCCTTCAAGGATGTTACAATTCATTTTAATAATGATTTAAATATATTGACAGGTGCCAATAACTCAGGAAAAACTACTGTACTAGAGGCTATTTCACTATGGCATGAATGCTTTAGTAAGTTAATTTCCAAAGCAAAGGGCTCTGAGAAAAATTATAAAAAGGGCGACTGGATTTTAGGTCCCACTTCAAATAAATATTTTCCCTTTGATCAGATTAACAGTGTCAGATCTCCTTTCTTCGAAGATATTTTTTACCAAAGAATAAAGACGAATAATATTAGCTTATCTGCAACACTGGTGGATGGGACAGATGAGATTGAAGTGTCTTTTCTAATCGGTAGTTCAGGGGCAAATTATGTTATCAGACTGGCTAACTATTCAAGTTACTCTTTCAAAAGATTTAATAATTTTTTTGGACCGGCTGCGGACTCTGCAATTGGGATAGTTTATGCTAGCCCTGTTGCAGTTATTGAATCTTCGGAAGAATTTTGTACCACCCCTGTTATTGCTGATAAGATATTACAACGGCAATCTTTTCAGGTACTAAGGAACAGAATCTATAAGCTCTTAGCTTCTTCTGATACGCCTACTGCAGAGAGGTTTTTGGCAGACTTGAATTATATTTTATTTGATAGGGGTGATGGCATTTCCCTTTTTAACAGAAGTAATATACAGCAGGATAGAAGGGTATTGATAAGGTATAAAATTAATAGGCGCGGCGATACAGAGAAGGATCTAGCTTTGCTGGGTAGTGGTTCGTTACAAACCATAGAGATATTGTTGAATCTATACAACCCGGGAGAGCCAAGCCGTTTGTTGAGCATAATTCTTTTAGATGAACCTGATAGCCATATTCACCGTGATATTCAGGCTAGATTAATTCTTGTCTTAAAGAAGTTTGGGGTAGATAAGCAAATTTTCATTTCAACCCACAATGAGGCACTAATAAGAAATGCAGATTACCAACATGTTTTTCACATGTCAGGAAAAAACACGGATGAGGTGTCTGCAATTTCCAATCAGGAAATTGCCAGAATTCAACCCCACTTTAAAGGTATTTACCCAGCTCAGATTAATCCGGTGATGCGATCCATAGGAAGTGCAACAGGACTTGACTTCATAAATGCGATTGAATGCGATAGGTTAATATTCGTAGAAGGAGAAGATGATGCCAAAATTGTTAGTTTGTTATTAAGGAATTTATCGGGCAATAAGAAAAAATATATGTTTTGGGTAATGGGTGGTATAAGCGAGGTGTTCGAAAACATAGTTGCCTACAGGACGGTCTTTTCCAATATCCGTAATGGTAAAACGCTTTGGGAGAAATCGGCCTTGATTTTTGATAAGGATTTTTTGACAGATGAACATAGGGATTTGATAGTTAGTGATTTCAGCGAAAAGTTAGGATTAGTAGCTGCATCTATAAGTTCCTATACCTTTGAATCTTCGTTATTTACCGATATTGATAAGTTAACAATACTTATTGGTAAATGGTTTACGCTAAAGAAGGTAACTTATGACCAGGACGTTTTGACAACTGAGCTTTTTGATGCGTATTCCGAGTATAAAAGAACGTTAGAAGACAGGGTTAATGATACTTGGTTTGAAAATACTATTTATGAATATAGGAATAGGCGAGACAAGGCGAAAGAAATCTTTGGAAGGAGTCCAATTAAACAGAATGATGTGCAGCTTTCCTCTACAGTAAGAACGGCTGCCAAAGATATCTTTGCCACAGGAGATATTTATAAGCTTATGAAGAAGGATGACGTTGGTTTTGTGATTAACAAAGTAACGAGTATGTATTCGCTGACTTTTTCTATTGAAACAGATTTTATAGAATTGATTAAGCTGGTAGATAAAGGATTATGGTTTAATGAGTGGGATGTAATCATTGATTTAGGTAAATAATAATCTAAATACCTACCCCCTTCTCCTCAACCACCACCTTCGGCTTCTTAAACCAGTTCTTCGACATATACTCCTCCACGCGCTTTTTGGTGAAGGTAAAAGCTTTGGCTTATTTCTACAAATCCCAGGTATTAAACTCCTTCACCAAATCCTACCTTTACGCAAAGCAAAAAAATACCATGCATGGTTTTAGTTTGCTTCTTTTTGCTTGCTTGTGTTAGGATAAATGAATTTTTAATATTCACCACTCTACTATTTCAGTAGATTTTATATTTAGCGCAGAAAAAATTACAAACATGGCACTAAGATTAGGCGATATCGCACCGGATTTTACCGCAGAAACGACTGCTGGTACCATCAATTTTCACCAATGGCTGGGCGACAGCTGGGGAGTATTGTTTTCGCACCCTGCAGATTTCACCCCTGTATGTACTACAGAGCTGGGCACTACGGCAAAACTGCAATCGGAATTCGAAAAGAGGAACACCAAAGTACTGGCAGTAAGCGTAGATGGGTTGAACTCGCACCACGAGTGGGTAAAGGATATCAACGAAACACAGAATACTACCGTCAACTTCCCCATCATAGCAGATGAGAACAAAAAGGTGGCCACACTGTACGATATGATACATCCCAATGCCAGCGAAACCTTTACAGTGCGCTCGGTATTTGTTATCGGCCCCGATAAAAAGATAAAGCTTACGCTTACATACCCTGCTTCTACAGGCCGCAACTTCCACGAAATATTGCGTGTGATAGACAGCTTGCAGCTGACTGCCAACTACTCGGTAGCCACCCCTGCCAACTGGCAGCACGGCGAAGATGTGGTGATATCACCTGCGGTAAAGGACGAAGATGTACCTGCAAAATTCCCTAAAGGTCACACGCGCGTGAAATCATACCTGCGCCTTACCCCACAGCCAAACCAATAGGAGAGGGCATGGGCAGCGCACAAATACCTGTAATAGATATAAGCCAACTGGCCGATGCCACTATGGCATCGGCCGTAGCGGCTGATATTGCACAGGTGTGCCGCGAGCATGGGTTCTTTTATGTATCGGGGCATGGCGTTAGCACAGAACTGCAGCAGCGCATAGAGGAGCTGAGCAGGGAGTTCTTTGCACTGCCTGAAGAAGAAAAGCTGAAGATAGCCATGAGCCATGGTGGCAAGGCATGGCGCGGTTTCTTTCCCGTAAATGCTGAGCTTACCAGTGGTAAACCGGATAAGAAGGAGGGCATCTACTTTGGCACGGAGCTGGATAAAAGCGATGCGCGCGTACAGGCAGGCTTACCTTTGCATGGCGCCAATCTTTTTCCGGAGCATCCTGCACAATTCCGGGAAACAGTACTGGAGTACATGGACGAAGTAACCCGTGTAGGCCATACCATTATGCGCGGTATTTCGCTCAGCCTGGGCTTGCCACAGGATTACTTCTATACCCGCTACAACCAGGAGCCGCTTATCCTTTTCCGCATATTCCATTACCCGCCACAGCCTGAGCAAACAAGCGACTGGGGTGTGGGTGAGCATACCGACTATGGCCTGCTTACGATTCTGTTGCAGGATGCTGTAGGTGGCTTGGAGGTAAAGAGCCGTGGCGAATGGATAGAAGCACCGCCTGTAGAGAATACCTTTATCTGCAATATAGGCGATATGCTGGATAAAATGACAGGAGGTGTCTACCGCTCTACACCGCACCGCGTGCGCAATGTATCGGGCAAAGACCGCTTCTCATTCCCGCTTTTCTTCGACCCCGGTTTTGATACGGTAATAGAGCGTATAGAGGATATTCCACAAGCCAATACCACAGATGCCCCGCCCCGCTGGGACAATGCCGACCTGCACACCTTTGGCGGTACCTATGGCCAATACCTGCTCAATAAGATTGGCAAGGTTTTCCCCGACCTGAAAGAGAAAGTTCTGTAAGAACCATCCACCAACTGAAACCATTTGCAGGTATTTCAGTATATTCAGTTCATAAATCCTCGAAGAATGAAAAAGATATTCAACCTGTTGCTACTATTGGTAATGCTTACCACAACTACATTTGCCAATAAACCAGGCACTGAAACCCTTACCATTAAGACACAGATATACTGCGACCACTGCCTGCAATGCGGCAGTTGTGGTGCCAACATCAACGACAAGATTCGCGAGAGCAATAAAGGAATTAAAAAAGTAAAGGTAGATGCCAAGGGCAACACTATAACTGTGCAATACGATGCCGCTAAAACCAACCCCGGGCAGATACGCGCTGCCATAGCTGATGCGGGCTACGATGCCGATGATAAAAAAGCCAATCCCGATGCAGTAGCCAAGCTGGATGGGTGTTGTAAGAAGTAGGCGTTACACCCTATTCCAAAAGAAAGCCGGTGCATTCCTCAATGCCCAGGCGGCTATGCGCCATTTGCCGGGTATGTAGGCTACGTCTTTTTTGTTCACTATAGCCTTGTACATCAGTCTGGCTGCCTCGCTGCTGGGCACTACCCAAAACATACCTTTTTGTCCATCCGTCATAGGTGTTTCTATATAGCCCGGGCGCAGGTCGGTGATGGTTATGCCCAATCGTTTTTTTGTAGACTCCTGGCGCTGCCCTTCCATATAGTTGCTCATAAACGCTTTGGTGGCGCAATAGCCTATAGCCATGCGCGAGCCGCGCTGGCTGGCCACGCTGGATACCCCAACTATCTGCCCGTGTTGCTTCCTGTCCTTAAAATATTTGAACACATGGTTGCTGATGGCGGCAAAGCCTATAGCATTTATCTGAAGCAGGTTATTTTCTTTTTCCCATTGCCCGCTGCTGTCGCCTATACCCGCATTATATACCACTACATCTACACCGCCCATGGTGGCTATAAGCTCATCCAGCGCGGCTTTTGCCTCGTTGTGCTTGCCCGCATCCATTTTTTTGATATGCCATTTTCCGCTTACCTCGCGGCTCAGTTCTTCCAGCAATTCCAGCCTGCGGGCGGTGATGCCGACCTCCCAGCCGTTGGTCGCAAATTCCTTAGCCAGATCTTTTCCCATGCCTGTAGATGCACCAATTATGATAACTTTGGACATATCGCTTATTTTAGCCGCTGAATATCTTTAAATATTTCCGTTTTGTCATCATTTGTTTTAAACGATTTAGAAAAACTAAGCACCGCCGAACTGCACGCCCTGGCACAGCAGTACCCCTATTTTGCAGGGGTAAGGAGTGTGCTGGCAAAGCGTGAAAACACCCCGCAGCACCTGCAGCAGGCAAGCTGGCTTTCGGGCGACAGGGCTGCACTGAAGCAATACCTGGAGCAGCCGGATGCTACAGAAAGTAAGGCGATAGAATCATCGGTTCCCGAAATTCTTGCTCCTGTTATCATAGAGGAGGTTCCTGTAGTGCTGGATATAGTTTCAACACCCGAAGAAACAACTGCTCCGGCAGAAGAAACACTGCAGCCGGTGGTAGAGCAGGAAATTGTAGCAATCATAGCGGAACCTCAAACCACTATAGCAGAGGAAGCCGGAAATACAGAAGTAGATGTATTTCGTGAGGAAGAAGAAGCATTACCTGAAGTAGAGCAGGAAGATGAGGTATCAGCAGAAGATATAGTTATAATAGCTGAGGCACATATATTGACTGCCCCTAACGAGGAAGAGCAGGAAGAAGTTGAAGAAGAAGAGCCTGCGCAGCTTGATACCCACCAAAACCTATCTTTTGATGATTGGCTGAAGAACTTCAGCATAGGTGCCGACAAAAAGGTGGTTGTTAAGAAAGAGGAGAGCAAGCCTGCTGAAAGCGAAGAAAAGGATGCCCAGGAATTGAATAAGCTGATTGCGGCTAGTGTGCCGTACGAAATTGTGAGCAAAACAATGACGCAGGAAACCCAGTATGCCAAAGGAGTGTCTGACTTCATCAATTCGCAGAAAACCAAGCAGCGCAACCGTATACAGCAGTCTATAGCCTTCGATGGCGAGTCGCCTATAACCGAAACTTATGCTGTATTATTGGTCGGTCAAAAGAAATATGAACGGGCAATTGAAGTATATGAGCGGTTAATTTTGAAATTCCCAGCTAAAAGCACTTACTTCGCAGCCCAAATTGAAAAATTAAAAACAATTTAAAACGATGTTATATACCGTTATTACAATATTGATATTGCTGGTGTGTGTATTCCTGGCGCTTATTATCCTTATCCAGAATCCTAAAGGTGGTGGTCTTTCTTCATCTTTTGGTGGTGTAGGCAACCAGATACTAGGTGCAAGCCGCAGCGCAGATGTAGTGGTAAAAGCTACATGGGCACTTGCTGTAGCCTTGTTGGTATTGAGCCTTTCTTCGGCTTTCTTCATCAAAAAAGGAATGAACCCTAATACACCGGCAGCAGCTACTACTACAGTACCACAGAGCGAGGTAGAGCAGCAGATGAACAAAGGTGGTTCACTTAATCAGGCTCCGCTAGGCCAGCCTGCTCCGCAAGCGGCACCTACACAAACTCCTCCACCTGTAGATCCTACTCAACAAACTCCATAAGATTTAAGATAAACTATTATACCGGAAGGCGGGCTAAGCAATTAGCCCGCCTTTTTTTATTCTTATCCTGTTGTTATGCTTTTTATAAATATTGGTGGGGATTAATTGGTTTTCAAATATGTCGGTTAAATTAGCCGCACAATCAAACAGAAAAATGAGAAAACTTTTATCCATTGTCTTTTGCCTTGCCTTTTTTGGACTGATGGCGCAGCCACTAGAGCTGAAGCGCGGTCCTTACCTGCAGTTTGGCACTACCAATTCCATGATCATCAAGTGGCGTACCAACACCAGCGCCATTGGCAAGGTATATTACGGCACCTCCTTAAGCTCGCTTACCTCGGTAGTCGCCGAGTCTGCCCCTGCGGTAGACCATTTGGTTACAGTACAGGGCTTGCAGCCTTACACCAAGTATTTCTACAAGGTAGAAACCAACGATACGCTGCTTACAACCGTAGATTCATCTTATCACTTTATTACCAATCCTCCTCAAGGGGTAGATAGGCCTATTAATATCTGGGCTATCGGCGATTTTGGCAAGGCCAACCAGGGTCAAAAGGATGTGCGCGATACTTACCTGCAGCGCAAAGGCAATAGCCATACAGATGTTTGGTTGTGGCTGGGCGATAATGCTTATTACAACGGCACCGATGAGGAATATCAGACAGAGGTTTTTGATATATACCCTACCATTTTCCGCAACACGGTAGTAAGGCCCAGCCCTGGAAACCATGACTATGGAGCTATGAGCGCTTTGGGTGTAGCCCACGACAGTATACCCTACTACAAAATTGCCAATGTACCTACCAATGGCGAACTGGGTGGTGAGCCAAGCGGTATTCCGCATTACTACTCCTACGACTATGCGGGAGTGCATTTTGTATCGCTTAATACAGAGTGGCTCGCATACCTGAGTGCCGACTCCACCAGCATGCTTACATGGCTGCGCCGCGACCTGAACAGGAATACAATGAAATGGACCATCGTGTACTTCCACAAGCCGCCATATACCAAAGGCAGCCACGATAGCGATAGCTGGTTCGATGCTTTGCAGCTAGGCAGGGAAAAGATTATCCCTGTACTGGAAGAGCATGGGGTTGACCTGGTGCTTAACGGCCACAGCCACTGCTATGAGCGTTCTTTCCTGCTGAAGGGCCACTTTGGCAAGTCGAATACCTTCGATGATTCAATGAAGATAAACAAGACCAATGGTAATGAAGCACAGGGCACGCCGTACTATAAGTATGTAAACGGACCTAAAAAAGGCTTTGGTACAGTATACGCGGTAATGGGCAGCAGCGGCAGCCTTAGCTCCGATGGCGACCTGAACCACCCTGCCCACGTAATAGGTGATAAAACACGCTGTGGCTCACTAATGATAAGCGTAGACAACAACCGTTTGCGTGCGCAAATGATCACCGACCAGAACAATGTGTTCGATGATTTTACCATACTGAAAGTAGATAGCACCTATACCGGCATATCCAGCGTAGCTATAGAGAATAACTACCTGCGCGTGTACCCTAACCCTACCAGCATCAACTGTTATGCGGAGTTTAGCACTACGGAGAATAGTTCTGTGGAGGTAACGCTCACAGATATGAACGGTAGGGAAATATGGAGCAGGAAAGAGAAAACAACTGCCCACGAACTAAGCAAGGTATTGATTCCGCTTAAAAGGCTTAGTGCAGGTGCTTACCTGGTATCGCTCCGCGCGCCAAATGGCAAGCCTGTGACTAAGGAAATTATAGTTCAGTAGAAATTAATTATAAATAAAAAAGGCCTCTATAGAGGCCTTTTTTATTTTACCAGATGGTAATTATCTTATCATAGTTAAGGAAAGAAGCCCTCGCTACCCTGTCGCAATTTGCATTGTCATAAGGGTCGTAGTCCAGTGTCAGCTTACTGTTAGAGCTGGAGTTTTGCAACTCTATCACGCCTTCGGTAAATGTGCTTGCGCAGCCTATCCTTATTTCTTTTACCAGGGGTTTTGTAATGGTGAGTGTATAGCCTACTTCATCCGAGTTGAAGCCCGCAGCATTGCCGGTTATCTGGTATTTATCTCCCCAAATTGTAAATGGATTGTCTGTTACAAAGGTTATAGTGCGGGTAGCACTCCATCTTACCTTGCCGCCGTCTGTTTCCATTATGGCATCATTTACATCAGTTATCCATTTTTGTTGACTGCCCTGGCGGGTTACGGTTTCCTGGCCTGTTACTTTATACATTTCGGTTCCATCGCCCACGTAGTAGCCATCTGCATCTGCTATGGTTATTACAAACTGGTTATCAGCCGTGTTGAACCTGTCCCTCATACTCACATGTATCTTACCTGCGCGGTAGCGCCCGTCTTTGCACAGCCTGCCTGCAGGTACGCTGTTGCCCAGACTGCCATAGTCTATTACGAATTCTGCCGGGTCGCCATCGGGATTGTTGCCTGTAGCTACAAAAGACGAATCGCTGAAGGTAAGTATGGCACCTGAAGCAAGAATTGAATCGGCATCTGTTTTGCCGGTCCTGCCATCGCTTTCTGCCACTCCGCTTACCAGGTCGTATATATTAGAAAACTCTGTTTCTATCTGCGCATTTTCTTTGGCAGATTGTATGCTGTCATTAAACTCCCGCTTTCTGCATGATGAAAGGGACAACACCACCAGCAACAAAAACAAACCAACCTTAGACGAATTCATGCTAAAAATATTTTTAGTGAAGTTATGTTACAACGATCGAAATCGTATAAAAAAAACGTTAATTCACGATAAGACAATCTTGATTCACAGGGGTTTAATGCCGTTCGTTGAAAATTATTTGTCGCGCCACCTCCCATATTACGATACCAGCACTTACCGAAACATTCAGCGAATGCTTGGTGCCAAACTGCGGTATTTCTATCACCACATCGCTCAGGCTCACTACTTCCTGGTCTACACCATCTACCTCGTTGCCAAATACCAGGGCCAGGGGCATCAGGGCTGTGGCGTTCAGCTCCTGAAGCATGGTGGCCTTTTCTGCCTGCTCTATGGCGCAAATGGTGTATCCATTCTCTTTTAGCTCCTGTGCCGCCGTTAAAGTTGTCTCACTATAGCGCCATTCCACGGTGTCCGTGGCCCCGAGTGCGGTTTTTTGTATGTCGCGGTGCGGAGGCACCCCGGTAATGCCACATAGGTATATAGCCTCTATTTTAAAGGCATCGGCCGTGCGGAAAACGCTGCCTACATTCAGGTGACTGCGCACATTGTCCAGCACCAGTACCACCGGTATTTTGGCTGCTGTTTTAAAATCCTCTACCGATAGTCTTTCCAGCTCTTCATTTTTCAGTTTGCGCATTGCAGGTGTTTAATCCACAGCAATTTTACTAATTCTCCACAACACCTTATTTCTCTGCATAAAAGTTAAATGTAAAAACCTCATTTTTGCTTATATGAGCAAGGTAGCGGCGGTAGATACCGAAACACCATTAATGAAGCAGTACAATCAGATAAAGACCAAGTATCCTGATGCCTTGCTGCTTTTCCGTGTTGGCGACTTTTACGAAACTTTTGGCGAGGATGCGCGCAAGGCTTCGGCCGCACTCGGCATTATACTTACCAAAAGGAGTGCCGGCAAGCCGTCGGAAACCGACCTTGCAGGCTTTCCGCACCACTCCCTGGATACTTACCTGCCAAAGCTGGTAAGGGCGGGCTACCGGGTAGCTATATGCGACCAGCTGGAAGACCCAAAGACAACCAAGACCATAGTAAAGCGTGGCGTTACCGAAATGGTGACCCCCGGCGTGGCACTCAGCGACAACCTGCTCGACAATCGTAGCAACAACTTTTTGGCAGCAGTGTACTTCGAAGGTGCCCAGTATGGTATTGCCCTGGTAGATATCAGCACTGGTGAGTTCCTGATAGCAGAGGGCAATGCTGCTTACATAGACAAAACCCTGCAGAGCCTTTCGCCTGCCGAGGTTATTTTCCCAAGGGGCAAGCAAAAGGAATTTGCAGAGCAGTTTGGCAACCGCTTCTACAGCTATAAGCTGGATGACTGGGCGTTCAACTATGACCATGCGCAGGAGTCGCTGCTCAAATTGTTTGCTACCCACTCCCTGAAAGGGTTTGGTATAGAAGATGAGCGGGTGAGCATAATAGCCGCCGGTGCAATAGTGCAATACCTGAAGGATACGGAGCACAATAACCTGTCGCACCTTACCAAGCTTACCAAGCTGCGCGAGGAAAAGTATGTGTGGCTCGACAGGTTTACCATACAGAACCTGGAGCTGGTAAACAGCAACCACCGCGATGGCAAGTCGCTGATGGATGTAATGGATAAAACAACCTCGCCAATGGGTGCCAGGTTGCTGCGCCGCTGGATTCTATTGCCACTGGTAGACCTGAGCGCAGTAGAGCAACGCCAGAGCACAGTAGGTTTTTTTGTAGAGCAAAGGCCACTGGCCGCTGCGCTGCAAAAGCACCTGCGCGCCATGGGCGATATAGAAAGACTGATTTCCAAGGTGAGCCTGATGAAGGTAAACCCGCGCGAATTGGTGCAAATGAAGCGCGCCCTGTGCGAAATAAAGGAAGTGAAACAAGCACTGGCAGAAGTTTCAGACCCGGGTACCAGGCATATAGGTACGCAGCTAAACTTTTTGCAGGAGCTGATAGATAGGTTGGAAAATACCTTGCAGCAGGAGGCAGGGCCTGTAGTTGCTAAGGGCAATTTTATAAAGCAGGGCATCCACGCCGATTTGGATGAGCTGCGTGCCATTAAATCCTCGGGCAAGGAGTTTATAGTGGCCATACAGGAAAAAGAAGTGGAGCGCACAGGTATCAGTTCGCTGAAAGTGGGTTTCAATAACGTATTCGGCTATTATCTGGAGGTGACGAATACGCACAAGACCAAAGTGCCTGCCGACTGGATACGCAAGCAAACGCTGAGCAATTGTGAGCGGTACATTACCGATGAGCTGAAGCATTACGAAGAGAAAGTTTTGGGTGCAGAGGAAAAGATATTGCAGTTGGAGGAGCAGATGTTCATGGAACTGGTGCTGTATGTAAAGGACTTCGTAGTTACCATACAAATGAATGCTGCGCTTTTGGCTTCGCTGGACTGCATGCTGGGCTTTGCCGATAGCGCAGTGCAGCACAATTATGTAAGGCCAACACTGAACAACTCACTGGATATAGATATAAAGGGTGGCCGCCACCCTGTGATAGAGCAGCAATTGCCTACAGGTGAATCGTACATCACCAACGATATTTTTCTGGATGCCGATACGCAGCAAGTGCTGATGATAACGGGGCCGAATATGTCGGGTAAATCTGCTTTGCTTCGCCAGGCTGCGCTTATAGTGCTGATGGCGCAGGTGGGTTCTTTTGTGCCGGCAGATAAGGCCGATATCGGCTTTGTCGATAAGGTATTTACACGCGTTGGCGCGAGCGATAACCTTTCGGCAGGCGAGTCTACCTTTATGGTAGAAATGAACGAAACGGCAGGCATCATGAACAACCTGTCACCACGCAGCCTGATATTGCTGGACGAGATTGGCCGTGGCACTTCTACCTACGATGGCATATCCATAGCATGGAGTTTGGCGGAGTTTCTGCACAACAATGTGGCATGCCGCTCACGCACCCTGTTTGCTACCCACTACCACGAGCTGAATGAACTGGCAGAGAAATACCCGCGCATCAAAAACTTCCATGTATCCATAAAGGAGGCTAACAACAAGGTAATATTCCTGCGCAAGCTGGTGCCTGGTGGCAGCGAGCATAGCTTTGGTATACATGTGGCTAAAATGGCCGGTATGCCTAAGTCTATTGTAGATAGGGCAGGGGAGGTGCTGGCAGAGTTGGAAAGCAAGCGCATGAACAATCCTGCAAAAGCGGCGGTGAAAAACCTGAATGCGGCCTCCAACTTTCAGTTGAATATTTTTGATACGCAGGATCCGCGCATGAAAGAAGTAGGTGATAAGCTGAATAAGCTGGATGTGAATACGCTGACCCCTATAGAGGCATTGATGAAATTGCAGGAGTTGAAACAGATACTAGGCAACTGATAATTCCCGCCTCCATTTCCAATAGCCCGCTGCGGCAATGGCTGCATATACTATGTACAACCCTGTTGTGATGTACAATCCCTTGCTCAGGTACATGTACGCTGCCACCAGGTCTATTACTACCCACCACAGCCAGTTTTCCAATATTTTGCGGGCGGTCATCCAGGTAGCTATAAAGCTGAATATGGTGACAAAGGCATCAACGTAGGATAGCGAATTGCCTATAAAGGTTACCAGGTAGCCTGCTATGGCAGATAAGGCTATGCCGGTAGCTATCAATTGAATCTGTTTGTTGAATGAGATAGACGTTATAGTTACGGTCTGCTCCTCTTTGCGCTTCCAGTTCCACCAGCCATAGAAACCCACCAGCACATAATACGATTGTAGTACAGTATCCAGGTACAGGTTGTTCACCAGGTTTATCTGTATATACAGCCCCGATGAAATAATGCCGAATAGCCAGCACCACGCGCTGCCACGTGCCGCCAGTACCACGTATATCAACCCTGTCAGTACGCCCGCAAATTCTATAGGGTTGGCAGCTATCCAGTTGATGAAGGTAGCTATCATGAGTGTAGGGTCACTTTATTATCGGCAACAATCAGATGGTATATCCTACCTATTACCAGCGCGCGGTTGTCCGCTATATGCCCTGCGGGAAAATCGAATGCTACAGGGTAGTTGTATTCCGCTACATGCTCTGCTATTATCTCATAGGCAGTTTTGCCAAATGGATTGTCTTTGGCAAAGCCAAATTCTTTGGTGCTGTCGCGCATTTCGCTGAAAGACCCAACTAATAAACCTGCCAGCCCGTCCAGCTTACCGGCCCGTTTCAGGTTCAGCATCATGCGATCTATATGGTATAGCTGCTCATCCAGGTCTTCCAGAAACAG
>DLGO01000040.1:0-11172 GCA_002482725.1 Bacteroidetes bacterium UBA7692
CTGCTTTTTGATGGTCTTTTTCAATGTACGCCGCGTTGTTTCTGATAGTACATTTCAACCCTGTTTTGATGGTACCGATTTACATAGCATTTGATGGTCTTTGGGTTTCGTTTTATTGATGGTTTTTTCAGCGTGCACACTGTTGCTTTCTGATGGCACCTGCCTGGCCCGTTTTGATGGTACTAATTTCATTGCTTTTTGATGGTACGCATACTTCGCATAGGCTGATGGAAACCGTATGGTGTACTTATGTAGGGGCGAACGCGGTTCGCCCTTGTCCTTATATAGACCATACTGTACACCACCATGACGGTAAATACTTGGTCTTGTATAATCTCAAATCCCTTATAAAAAAAAGAACGCTCCCGGTCAAAGACCCTCCCACACCCTACAAAAATAATCCGCTACCCCCTCACGACTCTAGCAAGAAAAGCGACAAAATGCATTCTACAACATAACCACTTGATTTCCAAACTTACTGCGCACTACCAAAAACATGTTAAGAGCCTTTTTTCTATATTCAACTGCCGGTAAATTCCTTTCCCTTCAAACAAAAAAAGTCCCAAACCTTACACAACCATGGCAAATCCAAAACCCATTTACCTTAACTTCATCCCATCAAACAGCCACATGAAACACCTCACTCTCTTGCTTTGTCTTTTCGCAACTGTGCTGCATGCGCAGGAAAAAGACAGGCGGGCTATACTGGTTATGTCGGGCAATAGAAGCAATATCTCATTTTCGCCTGATGAAAAAATCTGGATAACAAATTCATCGCAAGAAATATATTCTACAAATCACATTGACTCAATTTGGCACTTTACTGCAATTAAAACAAAAAGTAACATAAACGGCGGCGGCACCCTGAAGAATATCTCATTTTTCAATAAAGATACTGCCATAATCTCAGGTTGGATTCCTTATGATAGCCTTGGCACCAAAAAAGGATATTATCTTACTACTAATGCGGGTAAAACATGGGAATTGCATGAATATCCGGGTGACTCATGGATCTACTCCGTCTATACCGATTCATTGGGCAATGCATGGATGGGAGGGTCAAAAAAAGATTTGTTTATCTCATCCGATTTTGCACATACCTGGAAAAAGATAACCCTGCCTTTCAACTTCTCAGAAGATACTTACTCTATTTGTATGAGGGATGCACAAAATGGAATACTTACATCAAAATCCGGTGAAATACTTGCCACCCATAACAATTGGGACTCCGCATATAGTATAGAGGATCCGAATGGCTATACGTATTGGGGGCAATCTAAAATTGCCTATTGGAACAATTTTATAATCCAGCATTGCAGAGAGATTTACTATACAGATACCTCTGCTATCAATTGGAAAAAATTCCCAACTACTATAATTGATTTTAGCGTTGACCCAGAAACAAACCAACTATTCGCCCTTTCAAAAAACATGCAGGTACTTCGCTTCAGCTCGCCTGCAGAATTTAAAACGGTTTCAGAAAAACAGCTACCATATTACATAGCTTCTATCACAGCAAAGAATGGCGCGCTCTATGCGCTCTCAACAAAGGGACTTCTCTATCACGTAAATGACTCTACCTTTAAGGAGATTACCCCTTACACCTACGACAAGAAGATAAGATTTCCGGAAATCTTCCGAAGAGGCCAGAAAATAAATTGGGCAATTGAAAGAAACCATGTTTACCTATCTGATACAAATTTCAAAAATATGTATCGGGAAGCAATCCTCGACTTTGAAGTTACCGATTGCAAGCTGATAAACGATAGTACAGCTATGCTGTGGGATACGCTCAAAAACAATTACATCTTCTCACTGCACGACCATAGCCTTCAGAAAAAAGAATTCATACATCCTATCAGTTCTTTTATATCATCACCTATAACCAGTTTCAGCATACGCTCCGCCATTAGCAGCTGTTATCTCTATGTACGGGATTCTGCATGCTTCCGGGCAATCAATGATTCCATTTTCAAGGGAAAGGCCATCAGTTTCGGCAGAAAAAAGAAACGACGTTATCCTATTACCTATGCCAATATAAATACACTCAATAGTGTTTTGCACAGCATAGATGAACAGCCCAATGCTAAGCCTGGTATCCTCGATTTCGGCATTAATAATGTGGATAAAGAAAACTTTAAAAATTTGATTGATTATATGGAGAAGCAAGAGTATCGCAATAATCTAACAATGGGAAAATCAGAATACCATACCAACCTTGACGCTTTGGATTCCACTGAAAATTCTCTGCTCAACCAGGTCATCGAAAAAACAGAACGTGGCTTTAGTACCACCGGCCAATATTTCCTTGTTTCAATAATAAATGCATCCAATGACACCTTAAGTATTTTCCACCATTGTTATATCGAACTCAAGTCATGGAACCTACCTTGGTATATAGAATACAAAGGCCTCCGCTTTCCCTCCTCCAGTATTCAGCTATCCAAATTTATAAAGTCCTGCCTGCCCGAAGGGTTCCTTGGCAAATATTATTTCGACAACAAATTCCTTATAAAGGAAATCGCAGATTATCCATATACAAAAGACAAGTAAAAACAGCACAACCATGAAAATAGCAACCTACAATGTAAATGGTGTCAATGGCCGCCTGCCTTTACTGCTCCGCTGGCTGCAGGAGACACAGCCCGATATAGTGTGCCTTCAGGAGCTGAAAGCCCCGGAAGAGAAATTTCCCGAACAGGCAATTTTGGATGCAGGCTACAATGCTATATGGCACGGGCAAAAAAGCTGGAATGGCGTAGCCATCCTCACCCGCGGCCTCGAGATAAAAGAGGTGCGCCGTTCACTGCCCGGCGACCCCGAAGACCTGCACAGCAGGTATATAGAAGCAATTATCAACGATATGGTTATCGGTTGCCTGTACCTGCCAAACGGCAACCCTGCACCCGGGCCCAAATTCGACTACAAGCTGGCATGGTTCCAACGCCTGACCCGGCACGCTGCCGATTTGCTTGCCCATGATGTACCCGTGATACTTACAGGCGACTTCAACGTAATGCCCACCGAGCTGGATGTGTACAAACCCGAGCGCTGGGTAGATGATGCACTCTTCCGACCCGAAACCCGCGCAGCGTTTCATACGCTTATGGCGCAGGGCTGGACAGACGCCCTGCGCAAGCTGCACCCCGGTGAAACTATCTATACCTTTTGGGACTACTTCCGCAATGCCTATGGCCGCAATGCAGGCCTCCGCATCGACCACTTCCTGCTCAGCCCCAATTTCAACAACCGCCTGCTATCCGCAGGCGTAGACCGCCACGTGCGCGGTTGGGAAAAGAGCAGCGATCATGCGCCGGTTTGGATAGAGGTGAAGGGTTGAGATATCGGGATATCTGGCATAATTATTTCCTAAATATCCCTCCCGTAATATATTATTTACAAGTAATAGCTTTATTTACACCCATCAAGCCCAATAAATGGAAAATAGTAATACAGAGGAAGTATTAGCAATACCAGACAAGGTACAAAGATATACAGATACCGAAATATTAGTTAAACTGTTCAATTCTCCACGCATGATATTTAGATATATCAGCAAACATCCCTACAATGAGCATATTATATTGTTGACTTGCCTTGGAGGTATTGTTAGGGCTATTGACATGGCTTCGATTCAAAACAAAGGAGATAAGATGGATTTAATTTCCATCTTAATGCTGAGTATATTTGGAGGAGCAGTTTTTGGTTGGATTTACTTTTATCTGGCGGCTGCGCTTATCAATTGGTCGGGAAAATTCCTAAAGGCCAAAGGCAGTTCCGATTCTATACGCATCATATTGGTTTATGCCATGGTTCCAAACATAATAAGCCTGTTATTTTTAATACCTCAGTTGCTGATTTATGGAAATGAATTATTTAAAGAAAACGGAAATTATGAGAGCGACAGTATCACAATCAATATCATTTTTTACACCGCAGTATTGATAGAGTTTGCATTATTTATCTGGAGTCATTGCCTTCTTGTTATCGGCATATCCGAAGTACAGCAATTATCTATTTTTAAAGCTATCATAAATCTCCTGATTCCTCTTTTATTGATAGCAGGAGCTGTTATTGCAATTGTTTATCCTATTTACCTATCACACCAATAACGAAACAGTAAAGAGCAGCGACCATGCTCCGGTTTGGATAGAGGTGAAGGAATAGTAAAACTCAAATTGACAAATCAACCGACCCGACAAATCATTGCATAACAAAGGCTATTCATTGACCTAGCAGGTTATCCGTTTGTTTTAAAATAACCGACCTTAAACGCTCTTCATTATCATCACCCCAATGACCCAATGCAGAGATAATAGGGATCAGCGTTTTACCAAACTCAGTCAGGTTGTATTCAACTTTAGGCGGAACCACAGGATAAACTACCTTGCTGATTAACTCGTGTTCTTCCAATTCTTTCAACTGGATATTCAGAACCCTGCGCGAAGCATCCGGAATTTTCCGCTGCAATTCACTAGGGCGTTTGTGTCCTACGTTTATAAACCACAGCAATCGGATTTTCCATTTACCATATAGCACTTCACCGATTAAATCGAGACCACAATTCAGGTTCAACGGAATCTTTCTTTCGTACATATCACAATGTTAGCCCAATGTTCCAAACCGTGCAATAGGGAGAATTTTATCCCTATGCAATTCGCTTTTCCCTTATTGTCAGAAACCATTAGGCATATCACCTTTGCACAAAACATAAATAATGGAACAGGAATTTAATTTCAATAACGAGTTATCCGGCAAAATTGCCTTGGTAACAGGAGGCACAAAAGGAGCGGGAAAAGCTATCGCAGAACGACTACTAAAAGCGGGCGCCACGGTAATTATCACTGCAAGAAACAAGCCCGAAAAGCCAAACGAAAACCTGCATTTCATTTCGGCAGACTTAAGTACCTCTGAAGGAACTAAAAAAGTAGTAGATGAAGTATTATCTGCCTATAAAAAGATAGACATACTTGTAAATAATGCAGGTGGTTCAGAAACACCCGGTGGTGGTTTTGCTGTTCTTACTGATGAAGCTTGGGAGGCAACGATTCAAACAAACTTGTTGGCCCCTGTGCGATTAGACAGAGGATTTTTGCCACAAATGATAGAACAAAAAAGTGGTGTTATCATTCATATAGCTTCCATTCAAGGCCGGTTGCCCTTGTATGATTCTACATTGCCTTATGCAGCTGCAAAAGCAGGATTGATAAATTATAGTAAAAGTTTATCAAATGAAGTTACGCCAAAAGGTGTTCGGGTGCTCACCGTTTCGCCGGGTTGGATCAGGACAGAAAATGTAAGACCATTTTTAGAAAGAATTGCCAGGAGTTCAAATATTTCTATTGAGGAGGCTCAACAAAGTGTTATGGATGCCTTGGGTGGAATACCTTTTGGCAGACCGGCAGAGCCCGAAGAAGTTGCAGAATTAGTCGGCTTTTTGGTTTCGCCAAGGGCAAACTATCTCACAGGAACAGAATTTGTAATCGACGGTGGAACTGTACCAACTATTTAATAACCTAAAAAATAAAAACAATGGACTTACCAAAAGTAGTAGCCGATTTAGTAAAAGCACAAAACAACTTTGACAGCATTGCTTATGCAAATTGTTTTTCTGAAACAGCCGTAGTTTTTGATGAAGGCAAAACCCACAATGGAAGAACAGAAATAGAACAATGGATTGCGGATGCCAACCAACGATACAAGGCTACAATGAGGCCCATCAGGTTTGAAGAAAAAGAAACAGAAAGCATTTTAAATGCAGAAATTTCAGGAACATTTGATGGGAGCCCTATTGTTCTAAAATATCATTTTGAACTGGAAGGTGAACTAATAAAATCGTTGAGAATTACAGGTTAATAAAAGGCTAAGCTGCTGTTCGGGATTTTCCACATGGAATCCCGAACCCAGACCCCGGGATTCTCTGAACCCCAACTCGCGTAAGCAATGGCTCTCTGCCGCAAGCTTTAGCGCCGATGTGCTTGCACACGCCCTACTCCCACATAAGATACCCGATACCTCCTTTACCCTTCTTCACCAGCACCTTCTCTTTACTATACTTTTTACCCTCCGGCACATGCTGCACACGGACATAAACAGAATCACCCACTGCATAGCTAAAGGTAACGCTTTCGCCATCGGCCTTCACGGAGCCTACAGGCATAGCATCAAAATCCTTTGTATCATAGTGTGGTCTATCAAACAGAATCTTGTACTTGCCGGGAGTGCCGGGCTTCAGCATCATATCAAACTGCTCGCCTACCAGCACAGGCTCAGCTATTTCTATTTTCACCTCATGCTCTTTTTCCAGTTCATCGTTATAGGTCACATTATATAGCCCATCTGATTTGTTCTCTATAGTAGCTACCGTCATAAACTTCTTGTTGCGTATCTGCTTCTGCGACCAGAACGGATAATACACAAGACACAACAATACTGCGGCCAAAATACCCAGCACACTCTTTTGATAAACCGTCAGGCTACTTATATTCATAATTGTGTGAAAGTAGGACTTAATGGGAACTCTTTGGCACATTCATGATGAACCTTATTCAGTCTCGTTAAATGTTATATAACCCCCTAAAAACCAAAAAAGGGACACGGCATTCACCGCATCCCTTATACTACCCACTAATCAAATGTTACTACTTTACTATAAACACCAGCTCATTGTCAAATGAGTCCAGTTTTACAGAACCGCCTTCATGCACTTCGCCTGAAAGGATTTTTTTAGACAAGGCATTGATCACCTCTTTCTGTATCACCCTTTTCAGCGGCCTAGCACCATATTGCGGGTCAAATCCTTCTTCGCCCAGGTAATCCAGCGCGGCATCGCTCACTTCAAAACCTATCTCCTTATTGTGGAGCAGTTTTTTCAGCTCTGCAAGCTGCAGATCTACTATGGCGCGTATCTGCTTCCTCATCAGCGGACGGAACATAATCACCTCATCTATCCTGTTTAGGAACTCCGGCCTAACGCTGGCTTTCAATCGCTCCATCACCTCCAGCTTGGTGGTTTCCACCACGCCCGCTACATTATCGCTTTCACCTATTTTCTCGAAATTGGTTTGTATAATATCGCTACCAATATTCGATGTCATAATGATGATCGTATTCTTAAAGTTTACCGTGCGGCCCTTGTTATCGGTCAGCCTGCCATCATCCAGCACCTGCAGCAATATATTGAAGACATCAGGGTGCGCTTTCTCTATCTCGTCAAACAATACCACACTATATGGCTTGCGGCGCACGGCCTCTGTTATCTGCCCGCCTTCATCGTAGCCTACATAGCCCGGGGGCGAACCCACCAGCCTGCTTACGCTGTGCTTCTCCTGGTACTCGCTCATGTCTATGCGTATCATCGCCGTTTCATCATTGAACAGTACCTCGCTCAGCGCTTTGCTCAGCTCTGTTTTACCCACACCCGTAGTACCCAGGAAAAGGAACGAGCCTATCGGCTTGCGCTCATCCTGCAAACCCGCCCGCGACCTCCTGATTGCATCTGCCACGGCCTCTATCGCTTCATCCTGCCCTTTTACGCGCAGGCGTAGCTTATCTTCAAGGTGCAACAGTTTCTCCTTCTCCCCTTCCAGCATACGGGTTACAGGTATACCTGTCCACTTGCTTACTATCGCGGCTATGTCCTCCGGCTCTACCTCCTCTTTCAGTATCCTGTTGTCGGGCGATATTTCGGCCAGTTTTTTCTCCAGCGCTACTATAGCAGTTTCTGTTTCTTTTATAGTACCGTAGCGTAGTTCGGCCACCTTGCCATAGTTACCTTCCCGCTCTGCCTGCTCCGCAGCCAGCTTGTAGTTCTCTATTTCGCGGCGCTTGGTTTGTATCTCTTCCACCACGCTTTTCTCGCTCTGCCATTTAGCCTTAAACTCGTTGCGCTGCTCCTGCAGGTTGGCAAGCTCCTGTTGCAGGTCGTGCAGTTTCTTCTCATTCTTTTCGCGCTTTATGGCTTCCAGCTCTATTTCTATCTGCATGATGCGGCGCTCAATTTCATCCAGCGCTTCCGGCACCGAGTCCATCTCCAGGCGCAGCTTTGCAGCGGCCTCGTCTATCAGGTCTATCGCTTTATCCGGCAAAAACCTGTCGGTAATATACCTGCTGCTCAGCGTTACTGCATTGATGATCGCATCGTCCTTTATCTTCACCTTGTGGTGCGTCTCATAGCGCTCCTTCAAGCCACGTAGTATCGATATGGCATCCTCTATGCTCGGCTCATCCACCATTACCTTTTGGAACCTGCGCTCCAGCGCCTTATCTTTCTCAAAGTATTTCTGGTACTCGTTCAGCGTCGTGGCACCTATGGCGCGCAGCTCGCCGCGTGCCAGCTCAGGCTTTATTATGTTGGCTGCATCCATGGCGCCATCTGTAGCGCCTGCACCTACCAGTGTATGTATCTCATCTATAAACAGGATTATCCTGCCCGAGCTGTCCTTCACTTCTTTTACCACAGCTTTCAAACGCTCCTCAAAGTCACCGCGGTATTTGGCACCTGCCATCAGTGCCCCCAGGTCCAGGGCATACACTGTTTTATCCTTCAGGTTCTCAGGCACATCGCCCTTTACTATGCGGTGTGCTATACCCTCGGCTATAGCTGTTTTACCCACGCCCGGCTCACCTACCAGCATAGGGTTGTTTTTCGTTTTACGCGAAAGGATATGCATCACGCGGCGTATCTCTTCGTCCCTGCCTATCACAGGATCCAGCTTGCCGTTTTTAGCGCGCTCATTCAGGTTTATGGCAAATTTTTCCAGCGAATTGTATACCGCGTCACTATCCTGTGAGTTTACCTTACTGCCCTTGCGCAGGTCCAGTATGGCGGCACGCAGCTTTTTATCTTCTGCGCCTACCTCTTTCAGCACACGCGCTGCATCATCGCCTGTGGTCAGCAGTGCCAGCAGCAGGTGCTCTATAGCTACATAGCTATCGCCCATTTCCTTCATCAGCTTATTGGCCTGCAATATCATTTGCCCGAAGCTGCCCGATGGCGCAGGCTGTGTATTGCCTCCGCTTACTTTCGGCATAGCTTTCAGCTTCTCTTCTACTTTACCCAAAAGGATATTCTTGTTTACCCCTGCCTTTTCCAGCAGGTATGGCAGCGCATCCTGATCCGCATCCAGCATGCCTTTCAGCATGTGCATGGTATCCAGGCTTGGGTGCGCATTGTCGAAAGCAAACTGCTGGGCTAACCCGAGCGCCTCCAACGATTTAACTGTGAAATTATTTGCATTCATATTTTTAGTTCTGTTTTTAATGTTCGCTACCTCTATAACAAACTAGCGTCCAATACAGTTTAGCAGCAATATTGGCAGCCCAACTGCTTCTAAATCAATCATTTTGTCAGTCGAGTACCTTTTTCATCTGCCTAATTTTCAGGTGCTTGCTTATCGGGTTTAAAGCTACCTCATTCCCTATTGTCATTTTTTCATGACTGTATGAGAATTATCATTTATAAAAGTTAATTTTATCATAATGAAAAGTTAAAGTATTTCTCACGTCTAAAACAATACAATATGAAGCTGAATTTTACCTGTACTGCATTACTAATAATGACGCTCTCTGTTGTATCATGCTCTAAAGAAGACGACACGCTCACCCGTGTTGGCGACCCCAACTCTCCGGCCGCCAAGCAGGTAAACCAAAACACCAATAGCGGAACCAACACCAACCCGGGCGGAAGTAATACGGCTCCCGGTACTACGGGTGGCAAACCTACCACAGGAGCAGGTGGTGGTGGCAATACCACACCTACAAATCCCACAAGCGTTAATCCCCATGGAACCAACCCTGCATATTCCACCTGCGGCTCATGCCACAGCAGGGTATTCAAAAATGATGAATGGACAGTAGTAAAAGACGATGAGACCTCTGGTGAAGCCAGAAAGGCTTCCAAGCTGGCCCGCGAAATAGGGCTGGACGAAAACAAATAATATATACCACTACAAAAAGCTGAACCTACAACGGGGTTCAGCATTTTTTTTGCAGCACTGCAAGCATATTCTTGTTAAATACTATATACTTATGCGTATAGATGCAGATTAATGCCGTTTCCCTTGCAAAATCCCTGCTTTTCTTTTATTATCTTCGCACCGCTAAAAAATAAAATATGTCGACTACAACAGAAAAAAGCCTTGCATATAAGGTGAAGGATATCTCCCTTGCAGAATGGGGACGCAAAGAAATTAAACTTGCAGAGCATGAAATGCCGGGTCTTATGTCGCTACGTAAAGAGTACGGAGCAGCTAAGCCACTTGCAGGTGCGCGCATAGCAGGTTGCCTGCACATGACTATACAGACAGCCGTTTTGATAGAAACATTGAAAGAACTGGGTGCCGAAGTTTCCTGGAGCTCTTGCAATATATTCTCTACACAGGACCACGCAGCAGCAGCAATAGCAGCAGCAGGTTTCCCGGTGTTTGCCTGGAAAGGTATGAACAACGAAGAGTTCGACTGGTGTATAGAGCAAACTTTGTTTGCTTTCGAAGGTGGCAAGCCTTTGAATATGATATTGGATGACGGTGGTGATTTGACCAACATGGTATTCGACAGATTCCCTGAATTAGCTAAAGACATCAAAGGCCTTAGCGAAGAAACTACTACAGGTGTTCACCGCTTGTATGAGCGTATGAAAAACGGTACTTTGTTGCTACCGGCTATCAACATCAACGACTCTGTTACCAAATCTAAATTCGACAACAAATACGGCTGCCGCGAAAGCCTTGTAGACGCTATACGCCGTGCTACCGACCTTATGATGGCCGGTAAAGTAGCTATAGTAGCAGGTTACGGCGATGTGGGCAAAGGTTCTGCAGACAGCTTGCGCAATGCAGGTGTTCGCGTAATAGTGAGCGAAATAGATCCAATATGCGCCCTACAGGCTGCTATGGAAGGCTTCGAAGTAAAACGTATCGACACAGCTATAGCTGAAGCAGATATAATCGTAACTGCTACAGGTAACTGCAACATCATCCGCGACAAGCACTTCAAAGCATTGAAGCATAATGCAGTAGTTTGTAACATCGGCCACTTCGATAACGAAATCGACATGGCCTGGTTGAACGACAACTACGGCAACACAAAAGACGTTATCAAGCCTCAGGTAGATAAATACACTATCGATGGCAAAGACCTTATAGTATTGGCAGAAGGCCGTTTGGTGAACCT
>DLGO01000040.1:11252-25006 GCA_002482725.1 Bacteroidetes bacterium UBA7692
TAAATACGAAAACAAAGTATATACCCTGCCTAAGCATCTGGACGAGAAAGTAGCAATGCTTCACCTGGAGAAACTAAGCGTGGAACTGGAAACACTTGACCAGTACCAGGCTGACTATATCGGCGTGAAAGTAGAAGGCCCTTACAAGCCGGAATACTACAGGTATTAATACCGGTATCGATTAAATTAATATGTTTGAAACGCCAACTCAATGAGTTGGCGTTTTTTATTTCACCATCTATAAACAACAAACACCCCAATGGACAAATTAAATTCCTACTCAGACCTCGTAATCCAATCCATGCTGCTCTATGCTCCCAAAGTAGGCGCAGCCTTACTGGTATTCATCATAGGCCTATGGCTCACCAACTGGTTTACCAAATTACTCACTGTAGCCATGACCCGCAAGGGATTTGACATATCGCTTCAATCATTCCTCGCCAGCTTACTGAATGTAAGCATGAAAGTATTGCTGCTGGTAACAGTAGCAGGCATGCTCGGCATACAAACCACTTCGTTCGTGGCTGTATTGGGTGCCGCAGGCCTTGCAGTAGGCCTTGCATTGCAGGGTAGCTTATCCAACTTTGCAGGTGGTGTGCTTACGCTGGTATTTAAGCCCTACAAAGTAGGCGACCTGATAGAAGCACAGGGCCAGTTTGGCGAAGTGAAAGAGATACAGATATTCAATACCATACTCCTGACTCCGGAAAACAAAACCGTAATCCTGCCAAACGGAGCGGTATCCAATGGAACTATCGTCAACTTTTCGCGCCATGGCGATCTACGTGTAGACATTACACTTGCCGTAGAACCGGGTACCGATATTGCCCATGCCAGGGCAGTAATACTGGACACTATTGCCAAAAACGAAAAAGTACAGAAAACCCCGGCACCGTCTGTTTCNNGTTTTGAAAATGGGCGATGGCGCAGTTACCCTTGCAATAAGGCCCTATGCCACTCCTGCCAACTATTGGGATGTATTCTTCGGCATTCAGGAAGAGCTGAAAATAGCTTTTCAGCAAGCAGGCATACAAGGCCCTACGCCGCACCTTATCATCAGCAAATAATTATATCGATGGCGCATAAAGCAAAAGGCCATATCAGATGATATGGCCTTTTGCTTTATAAATTTAGGTAGGATTAAACATTGTATTCCTTGCCAAGCTGCCTGATTACAAGCTCTATCATTTTCTCTTTATTAGGGTCGTACTGCTCCTTAAGGTCATAGTCGTACCTCTTTGCCACTATCTGCCATACAAACGCGCTGAAACCGCCTTTTACGCCCTTAATTATAGAGAAGCAGTTGTTCCCTGTTTCCCGGTTTATCAGCTTCACCAATACCTTGCCCTGGTTTACACTCAGGTTCTTTAGCTCCGCTTCAAATTTCGAGCGCATTTCCTTCTCCACATCTTTGCGGTATTTTTTAAACTCACGCTTTTTTGAGCCTTCCTCTTTCTGGGTCATTTCAGCATACAGCTGTTTGGCAATTTTAACGTATGGCATCACCCTCCTCACCCTGCTCAGGGTTTTCCAGTATTCCATTTCATCTTCCTTATTCTTAAAGCGCACTACATCTATTTCCTTTAGCAGCACAGGCATAGAAGTGTCCAGGCCGTATGTTGTATCTATTGCTATGCCATTATCTGCGGCCTTCTTATCAAAACCCTGCGCCTGGGCGCTTATCGCCATAATAACTAAAAACACACCGGGAATCCACTTCATACAATCTTTGTTTTCTTATAGTAGCCAAAAGGTATGCCAAACTTGTAATAAGCTTGTGCATTATAAAAGTACAATAAAAAAAGGTTGTCCTGAATTTCTTCAAAACAACCTCTTCAATTTATTTTAATGCTGGTGCTCAAATATTTGCGTAAGCATCTACCGGTACATGGTGTACCCAGTTAAACACATCCTCCGCCTTACCTGCGCGGATAGCAAAATACCTTGTCTTTAGCTTGTTAGAAACCGTTCTTTTTTCTACTTCCGGTAGCGTATAGTCTGTACCCTGGTAGTGGAACAAGGCGATAGGCGCTATGGTAGCAGCAGTGCCTGTGCCAAACATATCTTCCAGTTTTCCTTCTTTGTGGGCATTCAACAACTCATCTATAGGCAGGTCGCGCTCTTCTACTGTGTAGCCTTCGCTCCTGGCCAGTTGTATCATGGAGTCGCGTGTTACGCCATCCAGTATAGTGCCTTGTTGTAGCGATGGTGTTACCAGCACTCCGTCTATTATCGCAAAAATATTCATGGTGCCTATTTCCTGCAAATACCTGTGGTGTATGCCATCCAGCCACAGTATCTGGTCGTAGCCCAGCTTCTGTACTTCGCGCATTGGCTTCATTACACCCCCATAGTTACCGGCTGCTTTGGCATAGCCAACACCACCCGGAAAAGCACGTACATAAGTATCTTGTACAAACACTTTCACCGGCTTGCTGTAGTAAGCGCCTACAGGGCACGAGAATATGCAGAAGCGGTAGTTTTCTGCCACCTTAATTCCTACGGCTTTCTCTGTAGCAAACATAAATGGCCTCAGGTACAATGAAGAGTCCGGTGTATCCGGCACCCAATCCTTGTCCAGTGTCAGCAGTTGGTCTATAGCATCAATAAATATCTCTTCCGGCAGCTCGGGCATAGCCATGCGGTCTGCAGAAAGATTCAATCGCTCCAGGTTTTTCAATGGGCGGAAAAGTATAGGGTTGCCATCAGGGTCACGCTCCGCTTTCATACCCTCGAACAATGATTGTCCGTAGTGTATGCCCGAAGTTGCCGGGTGAAGGCTGAAATCAGCAAAAGGAACGATCCTGCAGTCGCGCCATTCACCGTCATAGTAGTCCGCTATGAACATGTGATCGGCAAAATACTTACCAAATGGAAGGTTTGAAAAATCTACCTCCCCTAATTTGGAGGTCTTCGCTTTTTCTACGGATATTTTGTAGGCCATTTGGAAAAATTTAAAATGCCCTCAAAAATATAATAATTTGGGAGCTATGTTAATTCTGTTTATAACTTTACAGCATGATTGAATCGGTAAATAACTTGTACGCCAAAACAAAACTGTACTACATACCAGATGAAAATGAACATGATACAGTTGTAATTATAAATAAACCTGTTAGTTCCTTCGCTCCGGAAATAAAACAGCAGCTGGAAAGCATTTTAGCATCTATTAAGTTAAGTATCAATACAGTAGCCCTCCTGGAAGAGCAGGATTCTCTTCAGAAACTAACCGATATTATAGCCAAAAATGCAGCAAAGCATGTCATCAGCTTTGGCAAAATTAGCGGCACGTCCTTTCCGCTGAATGCGATCAGTGCCCTGGGCAATGCGCAAATAATAGAAACGGTAACTGTAGATGAACTGTTTAAAGCGCCTGCTCACAAAAAGGAATTGTGGTTTTCACTCAAAAAAATGTACGGTATATAATGGAACTGATATTTGCCACCGCCAATGCCAATAAGGTAAAAGAGGTACAGATGCTGGTACCCGAAAATATGATCGTGCTTTCGCTGGCCGACATCGGATTTACCGAAGAAGTACCCGAGACCAGCGATACCATAGAGGGCAACTCCGACCAAAAGGCATCGTTCATATTCAGCAAGCTTGGCCGCAGCTGCTTTTCAGAGGATACGGGACTGGAAGTGGAAGCCCTGGATGGCGCACCGGGAGTATATACCGGCAGGTACGCAGGTGAGCATGCCTCACATGCCGATAACATCAGCAAGCTACTGGCCAATATGAATGGGCTAGACAACAGAAAAGCGCGCTTCAAAACAGTTATTACGCTTTTGGCGCCACATGACAAAGTCCAGTTTGAAGGTATTTGCAATGGCGAAATCCTGGAAAACGTTACCGGCGAACAAGGCTTTGGTTATGATCCGATTTTTAAACCCGAAGGTAGTAGCAAAAGCTTTGCCCAAATGAGCATGGAGGAAAAAAGCACCTATAGCCACCGCAAGAAGGCATTTGCCAAACTACTGGACTACCTGAATACACACTCAGTGTAATATTCCTTCAACGCCTTTTGCCAATAACCCTGCCCAATGCTTATACATTTCTGCAGAGGGGTGCAGCCCATCCTCCGCTATCAGCGAAGCATGAGTAGCCGCTTTGCGCGACTCTTTGGTTATTTCTATAAAATGTACCCCATTCGCCAAGGCTACCTCCTTGCCTATAGCATTGAATGCATCTATCTGTGCGCCTATCTCTTTTGCAGAGCGGCTGTCTTTTTCTGCAAATGGCGTAACACCCCAATCCGGGATGGAGATTACAAATACCCCCTTCTTTCCTGTTTCAGAAAAAGCAATGGCAGTATGCAATAAGGCAGTAAACTCCTGGCGGTAGTTTTCTTTGTCGCGGCTGCGGTACTGATTGTTTACCCCTATCAATAGCGTTACCACATCGTACTTACCGCCAGGCTTATCCTCTACTATGGCATTGGCCAGTTCATCGGTTGTCCATCCTGTTTTAGCTATTATTCGTGGCTTTTCGAAAGCAAATCCCTTTTCCTTCAGTATTTCAATTGCCTGATTGGGAAATCTTGCCTCCTCCGGCACAGCCTCGCCTATGGTATACGAATCGCCAAGGCACAGCATGGAGTATTTATGTGGTGTATTGCTCATGAGCAGTAGACTGACTATGGATAAAATGATAATGTTCTTCATACAATTATAAGCTTATATGCAACACGGGCAAAATCTGTGCCTTAGCATTATCACATACGGATAAAAGCTAAATCATAGTTTAAGCTGCACCGATATAATCACATAATTTCCTTAAATTTTATTGAACTCCTTAAATTTATTTTTAGATTTGTCTAAATTCAGAAATAATCAATGGCGCACAAGTCACTGGAAGAAGTACACGAAAGCATAGACACCACAGCTACCCAAAGCTGGCGGAAGAGGCTGCTTTTGTTTATCGGACCGGCTTTCCTGGTGTGCGTTGGTTATATGGACCCGGGTAACTGGGCTACTGATATTGCAGGGGGCAGCAAATACGGCTACTCACTACTTTGGGTACTGGCCATGAGCAATGGTATAGCCCTGCTGCTGCAGAGCTTTTGCGCAAGATTGGGCATAGTGCGTGGCAAGGACCTGGCACAGGCGAGTCGTGAAACATACCCTAAGCCTGTAAACATATCGCTATACCTTTTGGCTGAAGTAGCCATAGCAGCCTGCGACCTGGCCGAAGTGCTGGGCATGGCCATAGGGCTAAACTTGCTGTTTGGCCTGCCGCTGATGTGGGGTGTGGGGATTGCGATACTCGATACATTCCTTATCCTTTACCTGCAACGCAAAGGCATGCGCTACCTGGAAATGTTCATCCTGAGCCTGGTAGCGGTAATCGGTGCATCATTCTTTGTTGAGCTGCTTTTTGCACAGCCGCATTTGGGCGAAGTAGTAAAAGGATTCAAACCAAGCCTACCTGATAGCGGAGCGCTATATATAGCCATAGGCATAATAGGCGCTACAGTAATGCCGCACAACCTGTACCTGCACTCATCGTTGGTGCAAACGAGGCGCAACAAGCGCGACAAGGAGGGCATAAAACAGGCTATCAAGTACAATAATATCGACTCTGCCATTGCCTTGAACGCAGCCTTTTTTGTGAATGCATCTATATTGATTCTGGCAGCTACCGTATTCTTCAAAAACGGATACCACGACATAGTAGAAATACAGGATGCACACAAAATGCTGGCACCACTGATGGGAGAATCGCTGGCACCGATACTATTTGCCGTAGCGCTGATAGCCGCAGGGCAAAGCTCTACCATAACAGGAACCCTGGCCGGGCAAATAGTGATGGAAGGCTACCTGGACCTGCGCATAGCACCATGGATACGCAGGCTTATCACCCGCTCCATTGCCGTAATACCTGCATTGCTTGTTATCTACTTTTCCGGCGAAGACAAGGTAGGCGATATGCTTATTTTCAGCCAGGTAATACTGAGTCTACAGCTTGGTTTTGCTGTTATACCGCTCATACATTTTGTAAGCGACAAAAAGAAGATGCAGGATTTTGCCATAGGCAATATCACCAAGACAATAGCTTGGGTTGCGGCAAGTATTATCGTGTTGCTGAACATGAAGCTGGTGCTGGATACAATACTGGAATGGAGGGTTGCGCTCATTAATTATTCGTGGATATACTACGGACTTATTTTACCGGTTGTAGCATTGGCAGGTGCATTGCTTATCTACATTGTTATCCATCCTTTCCTTGGCAAAAAACACCAGAAAGAAGAAAGCAGCCCGCATGGCAAGGCGCAGACTATACCTGCTCTGGAACCAATAATCTACAATAAAGTAGCGATATGCGTAGACTTCAGCCCGAGCGATATTAAAGCGATAACCAGTGGCATGGCGCATGGCACCAAGTCTACTGATTTCCTTATCATCCACATTACCGAAAGTGCCGGTGCGCGCCTGGTAGGTAACGAGATACACGATATGGAAACCAATGAGGATTTCATACAACTGCGCTCCTATGCCACCCAGCTAACAGAACAGGGCTATCAGGTAACATTCCAGCTTGGATTTGGCGACCCGCGCAAGTCAATACCGGAAATTGTAAAATCCTATGAAGCAGACCTGTTGGTACTGGGCAGCCACGGACATAATACCATACTGGATTTCATATATGGCGAAACAATACACACCGTAAGGCACAATGTAACTTGTCCTGTGTTGATTGTGTAAATCTACTTGGGGCCCTCCTGCCCTACCTATTAAAAAAACGCTTAACTCTGCGCTACAATTTAAACGATGAGTATTACCATATTTCTGTGTATAGCCATAGCTGTTATATCCTTTGCAGCTTTCAGTAAGCCTTCGCTGACCGACCAACTGTGCTTTTATCCCTACGCTATGTGGAGAGACAATGAATGGTACAGGATCATTTCCCATTCATTTATCCATGCCGATCCAGCGCATCTGATATTCAATATGGTAGCCCTTTACAGCTTCGGATCCGCTCTTGAAATGTATTTTAATATTGAGTTTACGGGCTATGGTATGACACTGTATATAGTGCTTTATTTTCTCGCAGTAGTAGTCTCCAGCATTTACGAACTGTTCATCCGGAAAAATGACAAATACTATTTTGCAGTTGGTGCCAGCGGGGGTGTATCGGCAGTTATTTTTGCATCCATCCTTATTTCTCCACTTTCCGAAATTTACTTGTTCTTTATTCCTGTAGGTATACCGGGATTTGTTTTAGGCCCGCTTTATTTACTTTATTCAGCAGTGATGGCCAAGCGTGGAAAAGACAACGTAGGGCACAACGCCCACTTTTACGGAAGCGTGTTTGGGTTCATTTTCCCGTTGCTTTTCAAGCCCGATCTCATCATTTCCTTTTTCTCACAAGTACTAAGTTACAGAATCGGATAAATGCGTATGATAGACCTGAGAAGCGATACCGTAACCCTCCCGGGAAAAGCCATGCTGGATGCCATGCACAACGCCAAAGTTGGTGATGATGTATTTGCCGAAGACCCGACCGTAAAGGAACTGGAAGAAAAAGCCGCAGCCATGTTTGGCTTCGAGGCAGGATTGTTCTTCCCTTCCGGCACCATGTCCAACCAGGTAGCTATAAAAGCCCACACACAGCCGCTGGACGAGATTATATGCGACAAGATGTGCCACATATACAACTACGAAACTGGTGGATGGGCATTCCACTCGGGTGTAAGCGTGCGCCTGACCAACGGTCACCTGGGCCGCATGACACCAACGGATATAGAAGAATGCATACTACCCGACTACGACTGGTATCCCAACACTCGACTGGTATGTATAGAAAATTCCGTAAACAAAGGTGGTGGCAGCATTTATACGCTGGATGAAATGAAGGCCATATCAGCTTTTTGCAAGTCGAAGAACCTGCCCCTGCACATGGATGGCGCGCGCTTGTTCAATGCGCTGGTGGCACAGAATATAAAGCCGATAGAACTGAAGGGCCTGTTCGACACCATTTCCATCTGCATATCAAAAGGACTGGGCGCCCCTGTAGGCTCTGTGCTATTGGGCAGCAAAGACCTGATAAAACGCTCGCGAAAAATACGCAAGGTAATGGGCGGCGGCATGAGGCAGGCTGGTTATCTGGCAGCAGCATGTGTCTATGCACTTGATAATAATATAGCCCGCCTTAGTGAAGACCATAAACATGCCCAGCTATTGGGCACAGCCCTGGCAGCAAATCCGCTGGTAAAAAATGTGCTTCCCATACAAACCAACCTGGTGATAGCAGAAGTCAAAAATGCGCAGCTATATGCAGACAAGCTAAAGGAACATGGCATTCTGGCACAACCATTCTCTGCTGTACAAATCAGGTTTGTAACACATCTGGATGTATCAAATGATGATATACAGCAGGTTGTAAGTGTTATTAACAGCATGAAAAGTTAATTAACCCATATCCACATTTTTGCATGTAACTTTAGTCTGCTTCCCATCGAATAACAGAGCATGAAATACATATCCACCATAGTAGCATCATTCTGCTTTTTTATGGCAGCGCAGGCCCAATGTGTAACTTGTACCTCTGTACAGGCAGCCATGAAAGAACCTGCAAAAGTGAAAGTGCTGATATTGAAAAATGCAGCACTAACATCACTGCCTGCCGGGCTGGATAAATTAGTAAACCTGGAAGAACTGGATGTATCCGGCAATAAGCTTACAGCCCTGCCAGGCGAGTTAGGCTCACTAAAGAAATTAAAAAAAGTAAATGCCTCAGCTAATCTGATTGCAGTATTCCCTGAAGTATTGACCAAATGCAGCGCGCTCGAAGACCTGGATATATCATTCAACAGTATTGTTTCTATTCCGGCTTCTATAAAAAGCTGCACAGCTATCAAGCGGCTTGCATTACAAAAGAATAAGCTGGCAGGGTTTCCGGCAGAGATAGCTGCCCTCAGCAATCTGTCCATACTGGACATCAGTTATAATGCCTTCACCTCATTGCCTGAGCCGCTGTACGAAATAAAGAGCCTGAAAACGCTGGATATCAGCTTTAACAAGACACTGTCAGGTTTCAGCAAAGGCATAGGCAAGATGGCCGAATTGCGTTACATGAATGCCAAAGCCACCAAGCTTAGCAACGCACAGGTAGAAGAGCTAACCTATCTGATACCCGATTGCAGCATCATGCTATAATCCAAAATTTGTTGTAATACCACTGGTATTAATTCCTTTTCGATTTCTTTACGGTAAAGTAACAGACCCGTATGAGTTATCTTAAAGACTTGTGGAAGAGAAGCGTTGAAAAGCGCACCAATCAATTCCGCCATTTCAATGCTGCCCGCAAACAGGAGCACGCATTGCTGAAACTATTGGCAAAAGCAAGCCATACCCGCTTTGGCGAAACCTATAAGTTTGAAGAAATACTGCACTCCGACCATATAATAAAGGCATTTCAGGAGAAGGTGCCTGTAGGCAACTACAGCAGCATGCACCCATGGTGGCAGCGCTCTTTCGATGGAGAAAAAGACGTAACCTGGCCAAAAGAGGTAAAATACTTTGCGCTAAGCAGTGGCACCTCCGAGGGCAGCAGCAAGTTTATACCCGTAACCAAGCAGATGCTCCGCTCCATCAGGCGCGGAAGCTTGCGGCAGCTGTTGGCCATAGCCCGCAACCCTGCCCTGCCCAAGGATATACTCCGCCGAGACTCGCTGATGATAGGCGGCAGCACAGAGCTACAATTCAACGGCATCAACTACAGCGGTGACCTGAGCGGCATTACTACCTCCAATATACCCTTCTGGTTTCAGCGCTTCTCCAAGCCTGAACCGGAAATAAGGAAACTGAAAAGCTGGGAAGAAAAAGTACACGACATAGTGTTGGAAGCCGGCAGCTGGGACGTAAGTATGGTCGCAGGTGTACCCGCATGGATACAGCTGATATTTGAAAAAATAATCGCCCACTACAACCTGGAAACCATACACGATATATGGCCGCACCTGAGCGTATATGCACATGGCGGCGTAGCCATAGACCCATACAAAACCAGCCTGCAAAAACTATTTGGCAAGCCCGTGTACTTCTACGAAACATACATGGCCTCCGAGGGCTTTTTTGCCTACCAGAACAAGCGCGATGCCAAAGGCATGAAGCTGTTCCTGAACAATGGAGTATTCTTTGAGTTTATCCCCTTCAATGAGCAGAACTTTGATGAAGAGGGAAACTTGCTGAACAATCCTAAAAGCCTTACCATTGCTGAAGTTGAAGCTGATACCGATTATGCCTTGCTCATATCCACCTGCTCGGGCGCATGGCGGTATATGATAGGTGATACCGTCCGATTTGTTTCGCTCAAAACCTATGAGATAAAAATAACGGGGCGGACCAAACACTTCCTGAGCCTGTGCGGTGAGCACCTGAGCGTAGACAACATGAGCACCGCCCTGCAAAGCACTGCAGCACAGTTTGGCATCATCTCCAATGAGTTTACTGTAGCAGGCTATACTTCTGCCGAAGGTTTAACGCATCACTGGTATATCGGAACGGATAAGGAAGTTGACGCTGCTGCATTCCAAAAAAAGCTGGATGAGGCACTAAGTGCTGTAAACGATGACTACAAGGTAGAGAGGCTACATGCGCTTAAAAATATGATCGTTACCATGCTGCCCAATGATACTTTCAATAACTTTTTGGCAGAGCAGGGAAAACAGGGCGGGCAGACAAAATTTCCAAGGGTGTTAAGGAATCAGCTATACGGGGATTGGAAGGCCTATGTTTCAAAGGCAGGATTTTAGTTATTCCATACTTTGTAACAAAGCAGCCCGGTTTCCACCTGAAAGCCCACAGCAGTAAGGGTTCAGAACAAATGGTACACACTTAGGTTTTGTACGGCTTTTTAACCAAAAAACGGTAACATAACAACGCATAAAACAGTATAACTCAACAGGTAAAGTCTTTAGCGATACCTGCGAGCTTATGAAATGTTGTTTACACACGAAATTTATTTCCCTCAGCATTTTAATGTTCCTGGCATTAAACATCCAGGCAGCATGCAGCCTGAGCAGCGTATGCGCACTAAAAGCCGACACCTCAATATGCGCAGGCAAAACAACGAGACTTGCAAATTGCTCCGATGCTACTAACTTCGGCTACAAATGGAAAGGACTTTCCGGATCAGCACTAAGCAATCTTTCTGACACCACTATAGGCAACCCTAATTTCACCTCTGCCACCACAGGCACTTACATCTACACAGTTACTGCTACCAGAAAAACAGACGCCACCTGCTTCCTTACAGACACCATCACTATCATCGTTAATCAGGCAGCTGTTATCCCTACCATAGTACTGGAAAAAACCTGCGCAGGCGATACTTTGAAATTTAGCATAGCACAGCGCACCGGCGAAACTTACGCATGGACAGGACCTGCAAGCTATACAGGTACAGGCAATACGGTAGCCCGCGCCAATGCAAGCACACTGCACAGCGGCAGCTACTCGGTAACTGTAACCGCTACAGGAGGCTGCAGGGTACTAACTTCTAAAACAATAACCGTAAGCAAACCAATAGCCAACGCAGGCAGGGATACCTCTGCATGCAAAGGCACCAACATAAAAATAGGCAGCAACCCAACTGCACAAGGCGGTATAGCACCTTACACCTACTCCTGGACTGCTATAGGAGATACCCTTTCATCCAACACTATAGCCAATCCGGTTGCCTCTCCGGGACAGAATAGTTACTTTATACTTAGGATCTCAGATTCAGTAGGCTGCACCGCCGGGCCAGATACCATGAAAATAGTAGTAGGTACCTGTAACCAGATATGCGAGGGAGCTAAAGGCCCAAATCTTTTAGGCTCTATGGGCACTTTCAGCGCTCCATACATCATACCAAACAACACTACCTCAGATGCTTGTATCCGCAGTGGCGGTGTTTCTGCTCCACTTGACAACATTGGCAGCGCAAAACCAACCCAAACAAGCTACACCTACGCAAGAACCAGCGGCGGCATGGGGCCGGAAGGAACATATACCTTCGTAAAAACCCTTGGCACCGGTAGCACAGGCAACTGTATGCACGGAGACTTCAGGGGTGCTGACCACACAGGCGATGGTGGCTACTTCATGGCCATTAACGGTTCACCAAACATCAACTCCTATGGCGCTACCTTCTTCAAGCTTGACTCTATCGAAGTTTGCCCTAACACAGACTACGAGTTCAGCGCTTGGGTTACCAACCTGAAAACAGGGATGCAGACGCATGGCGCCAATTCTTACCCGAACATTGCCTTCTTCATCAACGATGTAATCGTGGCCAGCTCTGGAGATGTAATGCCAACTACCGGCCAGTGGGCAAATAACTGGCGCAAAAGCGGTGGTACATGGTTCTCGGATAACACGCGCTACGCCAATATCCGCATAGATAATTACACATTCGTTGCCTCCGGCAATGACCTTGGACTGGATGATATCAATTTTGGCATCTGCGGTCCTGTTATCATTTCTCGTACATCCAAAAACATCTACTGCGAAAATGAAACTGTAAAAGTACGTGACTCTATAGCGTGTACCAACGGACGTACCTACAGCTTCTACAGGTGGCAGAGAAGCACCGATGGCGGCAACAACTGGACGTTTGTTTCACCATTGGGTTCATCGAACAATTCAGCATTCTACCCGGTAGCGCTTGATTCATTCACAGCCACCCTGGCTATGGATGGCTACAAATACCGCGTGGCAGTGGCACTGGATTCAAACTCATTGCTGACCAGCGATGCAGACTGCACCATATATGGTAACGCTACTACTATAAGGGTAAGGCCATTGCCAAATGTAACCATACAAACTGCAGACACCATTTGTCCGAATATAGCAGCAGTACTAACCGGTGTTGGCAGCAGCGGCACACAGCCATTTACCTATACATGGACCAACAACCTGAACGGCACCAGCGCAACAGGCCAAACCTACAGCCTTGGTGTAAGCAATCCGATAAGCATATATGTAACGCTAAGCGACTCTATCGGCTGTACTGCTAAAGACTCAACTACACTGATACCTGCGCCGCTGTTTACTACCTCCGCTACTTCTACTAATGTATTGTGCTTTGGTGGAAATACAGGAACTGCCGCAGTAAGCACAACAGGTGCTACCAACCCATACAGCATTGCATGGTCAGGTGGAAACACCGCTTTCACCCGCAATGACCTGACAGCAAATACCCATACATACTCAGTAACAGACAGGTTTGGTTGTATTGTAACCGGCACTGTGGCAATAACACAGCCAACCGTACTCGCCGCCACAGGAAGCACACAGGCAGTTAGCTGCTTCAATAGCAACACTGGCACCATCACCCAAACAGTAACAGGAGGCACAGCACCTTACAGCTTTAAATGGAATGACTCAACAGCTACCCAAAACAGGACTTCACTGGCAAATGGCACACACACAGTAACCATAACAGATGCAAACGGCTGTACACTTAGCAAAAGTTACAGCATAGCTAACGCGGACAGCATAACTGTAACAGGCAGCAAACAAGATGTAAAATGCAATGGTGCAGCAACAGGATCTATAGCCCTGACAGCAACCGGAGGTACCGCACCATACACATACTCATGGAGCAATGCAGCTACAACATCAACTATAAATGGCCTTGTAGCAGGCACCTATACAGCTACCGTAACAGATAGCAAAGGATGCAGCAAAACAGCGACATTTACCATAACACAACCCGCAGCAGCACTTAGCGCAGCGGCTACAGCTACTCCGGTTAACTGCTTCGGT
>DLGO01000040.1:25058-35513 GCA_002482725.1 Bacteroidetes bacterium UBA7692
ACAGCAGCTATCAGCAGCCTGAGCACAGCTACCTACTCCGTAACTGTAAAAGACGCTAACAACTGTACCACCACTACAATTGCCACAGTAACACAACCAGTTGCAGCTATAAGCGCAACTTTGGTGAAAACAGACATTAGCTGCAATGGAGGCAATAACGGAACAATCACCACAACAGTGGCAGGAGGTACTACACCATATACTTATAACTGGGGTAGCGGTATCACCACAAAAGACAGGACTGCTTTGGTAGCTGCTACATACAATGTAACAGTTACAGATGCGAACGGATGCAGCACTACAAGAAGCATAACTTTAGCTGAGCCAACTGCATTGGTAACCAGCTCAACAACAACTAACATTACCTGCAACGGATTGAACAACGGCAGCATGAACCTGACGGTATCAGGTGGTGTTACACCATATACCTTTGCATGGAGCAATGCAGCTACTACCCAAAACATCAGCGCATTGGCTCCGGGCACCTACACTGCTACTATAACAGACGCCAATAACTGCACCAAAACACAAACTAAAACCATAACACAACCAGTAGCAGCCCTTAGCGCTACAGCTACAGCTACTCCGGTTAACTGCTTCGGTGGAAATAACGGCAGCACAACAGTAAGCGCAGCAGGTGGCACGGCTCCATACACCTACACATGGAGCAATGCAGCTACTACCTCAGCTATCAGCAGCCTTAGTGCAGCTACCTACTCCGTAACAGTAAAAGACGCCAACAACTGCACTATTACTACAACAACTACTGTAACACAACCAGTTGCGGCTATAAGCGCAACTTTGACTAAAACAGATATTAGCTGCAATGCAGGTAACAACGGAACAATTACTACTACAGTAGCAGGTGGCACCACACCATACACTTATAACTGGGGTGGCGGTATCACCACAAAAGACAGGACAGGTCTCACCGCAGCGGCTTACTCTATCACAGTTACAGATGCGAACGGATGCAGCACTACAAGAAGCATTACTTTAACTGAGCCAACGGCATTAGTAACCAGCTCAACAGCAACTAACATTACCTGCAATGGATTGAACAATGGCAGCATGAACCTGACTGTATCAGGTGGTGTTACACCATATACCTTTGCATGGAGCAATGCAGCTACTACCCAAAACATCAGCGCATTGGCTCCAGGTACATACACTGCTACTATAACAGACGCCAACAACTGCACTAAAACACAGACCAAAACCATAACACAACCGGCAGCAGCACTTAGCGCAGCGGCTACTGCTACTCCGGTTAACTGCTTCGGTGGAAATAACGGCAGCGCAACAGTAAGCGCAGCAGGTGGCACCACTCCATACACCTACACATGGAGCAATGCAGCTACTACAGCAGCTATCAGCAGCCTGAGCGCAGCTACCTACACCGTAACTGTAAAAGACGCCAACAACTGCACCACTACTACAACGGCTACTGTAACACAACCAGCCGCAAGCATCAGCGCAACTCTGGCTAAAACAGATATTAGCTGCAATGCCGGTAGCAACGGGACAATCACTACAACAGTAGCAGGTGGTACTACTCCATATAGCTACAACTGGGGTGGCGGTATCACCACAAAAGACAGGACAGTGCTTACCGCAGCAGCTTACTCTATCACTGTTACAGATGCGAACGGATGCAGCACTACAAGAAGCATAACTTTAACTGAGCCAGCGGCACTTACAGTTAACTCAACTGCAACAAATGTAAGTTGCAACGGGTCAAATAATGGAGCCATGAGCCTGATTGTTGCAGGGGGAATCACACCGTACAGCTTCTTATGGAGCACTTCAGCTACTATTCAGAATATCGTTTCTTTGGTATCGGGCACTTACTCTGTAACCGTAACAGACGCCAACAATTGCAGCAAAGCACTTAGCAAAACAATAACACAACCTACCGTACTTGCAGTAACATTGAATAGCGGTAACACCGCCTGCACCTCTGCTACAGGCACTGCCACAGCAGTAACCAACAACACCGGCACAGCGCCATACACCTACACATGGAGCAACGGCGCTGCAAGCAGCCAAAACATAAACGGCCTTGCACCAGGCAACATATCAGTAACCGTAACTGACGCCAAAGGATGTACCGCCGAAGCTGCAACATCAATAATCCTTAGCAACAACAATACAGATGCGGCCTTTACCAGCAGCGGAAGCCTTTGCGCACCAAATGCAACAGTAACATTCACACACAATGGTTCTGCATCACCACTTACGCACGCGTGGTCATTTGGTACAAACAATGACTCTTCTACCCTTACATCACCAAGCTACACCTACCCTACCGCAGGCACTTACACAGTTACCCATATCGTAAAAAGAGGATTTTGCGCTGATACTGTTGCTAAAGCAGTAACTATAACCAATGCTCCGGTAGCTAATGGCATAGCGCTAAATGTGAAATGCTTCGGGGGAAATACCGGTGCAATAGCAACAACTGTTAACGCTGGCACTTCACCATTTACCTACAGCTGGAGCAACGGACAAAGCACTTCAGGTATTTCTAACTTAAGCATAGGAACCTATTCAGTTATTGTTAGCGATGCTGTTGGATGCGTGGATACACTATCAGCTACCATCAGCCAGCCTGCGGCACTTAGCACATCTGCCATCATCAAAAACACAAGCTGCCATGCAGGCACAAACGGCTCAATAATACTGAGCAGCAGTGGTGGTTCATCTACCCACCGCTACCTGTGGAGCAACGGAGCTATAACAAAAGACATCAGCAACCTGACAGCTGGAACCTATACTGTAACAGTTAGTGACCTGAACAATTGCTCACTCGTTTCTTCATATACTGTAACCAGCCCTGCGGTATTAACCATAACAGCCTCAGCAACACCTGCAAGCTGCTTTGGCGGAAACAACGGTACTATAAACACCATCATATCAGGAGGCACTGCACCATATAGCTACAACTGGGAGGCGGGCATCAGCACACAAAACAGAACAGGATTAGCGGCTAATACCTATACAGTAGTGGCCACAGACAGCAACGGATGCTCCGCCACCGCGTCTGCTATAGTAACACAACCAAGCGCGCTAAGCACTCAACTGACTGCTACCGATGCTAAATGCTTCGGATCCACTTCAGGTAGTGTAGTATGCACCGCTACCGGAGGTATAAGCCCTTACAAATTCAAATGGAATACCGGAGACAGCACACAGAACATCAACAATAAAGCAGCGGCAGTATACACAGTAACCATTACGGATGCTAAAGCTTGTACAGCTACCGGTACTGCTACTATAGGCCAGCCTTCTGCATTGGTAGCTACCTTTACAAGCACACAACCAGATTGCTACAATGGCAGCAACGGGAGTGCAACAATATCAGCTACAGGAGGCACCACACCATACAGCATCGCATGGAGCAATGGTGGTACAGCATTTACCCGCGCTTCGCTTAGTGCAGGCAACTACACCGCTACTGTAACCGATGCCAATAACTGCAGCACTACCAAAAGCATCAGCATAGCACAGCCTGACTCTATCAAACTTAGCATCACGGCAAACACTGCGGCTCTTTGTTTTAGCGCAGCCAATGCCACAGCTACCATAGCAGCTACAGGCGGCACTCCAACCTACATCATTACATGGAACGATGGAGGCAACACATTCGCAAGAAACGACCTGAGCGCAGGCAATTATCTGGTAACAGTATCTGACAGCAAGGCCTGCACTAAAAAAATATCATTCACCACCATTCAGGCAGCGCAGTTGAGCGCAACGATCTCTGCAAAAGATGTAAGCTGCTTTAATGGTTCAAATGGCAGTGCCAATGCTTCGGTAACGGGCGGCACTGCTCCATTTGCCTTCTCATGGAACAACGGCAGCAGCACAGACTCTGCCACTGGCCTTGCAAAAGGCACTTACACACTTACCATTACAGATGCCAATGGTTGCACCCTGATAAAATCTACCGGCATCAACCAACCGGATTCTCTGACAGTAAGCGGCACTGCTACAGCAGTTGCATGTTTTGCCGGCAATAACGGTTCAATAAGCACTACCACAACAGGAGGCACTGCTCCATATACCTACAAATGGAGCAACACCAAAACTACAGCAGCTATCCAAAGCCTGACTGCAGCAAATTATACACTGTCTGTAACCGATAAAAAAGGATGTGTAGCTATTGAAGACTTCACTGTAACACAACCGGATTCTATCAACATTACAGCCAATACACAGCAGCCACTGTGCTTCGGTGCCAACAATGGCAACATAGCTATAGCAGCTACAGGCGGCAACGGCGGCTACACTTACCAATGGTCGAACAACAAAACAACAGCTAATAACAGCACTATAGCGGCAGGAACCTATAGCATTATCATAACTGATACAAAAGGATGCTCAACCCACCGCAGCTTTACTATTGGCCAGCCTGCTGCATTGGCAATGACCGTCAGCGCAGACAATATTTCCTGTTTCGGGGCAAATGACGGCAGTATCACTATCGCTGCTACAGGCGGCACCACACCATACAGCATCAACTGGAGCAATGGCAGCCAAAACGCAGCTTTGAGCACCCTAAACCCAGGTACTTACACAGTAACAATAACCGACGCCAACGGATGCAGTATTGTAAAAGCCATACAGATAAGCGAGCCACAAAAACTAATCATTGCCACTACTACTGCAGATGTATCTTGCTTCAATGGCAGCAATGGCATTGCAACAGCTAGGGCAACCGGAGGCACAGCGCCTTACAGCTTCACATGGAGCAATGCAAGCACCAACGACACTATCACTAACCTGGCAGCAGGTAGCTATACGGTAACGGTAAAAGACGCCAACGCTTGCAGCACCGCAGCAACAGTGACTATAGCACAACCTGCGGTACTAAGCGCTAACAGCACTTCTACAGATGCTACCTGCTTTGGTGGTAATACAGGCAGCATAGTTGTAACAACAGCAGGCGGCACCGCACCACACACCATTAAATGGAACGACAACACAACTGCCTTTACCAAACAAGGACTAACTAAAGGCAACTACAGCGCCACTATTACAGATGCTAAAGGCTGCACAACAAGCATTTCAGACAGCATTGCAGAACCCGCAAAAATTACCATCAGTACAATAGCTAAAGATGTACTGTGCAATGGCGGCAACAGCGGCTCAATCGCTACTACAGTTGCAGGTGGTACAGCACCTTACACTTTTGCATGGAGCGATGGCAGTAACCAGCCAAACAGGGCAGTACTTACCACGGGCAGCTATAAACTGACAGTAACTGACAACGCAGGCTGCACCGCCTCCGGCAATGCAATAGTGGTAGCACAACCTAACCTGCTTACGGCTCAGCTAACCGCTAAAAAAGTAACTTGCTACAATGGCAGCAACGGCCGCGCCATAGCTACAGTAAGTGGTGGCAAAGCACCATACAGCTTTGCATGGAGCAATGCAGGCACAAACGATACCATCAGCAACCTGACAGCTGGCAGCTACACCGTAACCATAACAGACAGCAATGCTTGCAGCACCACCCAAACAATTGCTATCAGCCAGCCTGATTCACTTACACTGAATGCAGTAATAACAACACCGCTTTGCAATGGTGCTAAAACAGGCTCACTTTTCTTCAATAGTGTAAGCGGCGGTACACCGGGCTACACCTTCAAATGGAGCAATGGCGTACAGCAAGCTGACCTGAACAATATAGGCGCAGGCACCTACACACTTACAGTAACAGACAATGCGGGTTGTAACACATCAAGGCCATTCACTATCACCGAACCAACTGGCATCGTAGTACAGCTTACCGCTACGCAAAATAAATGCTTCGGCGACTCAGCGGCTACCATAAGCGTAACAGCGAATGGAGGCACAGGCAACCTGAGCTACAAATGGAGCAATGGCAAAACAAGCGCGGCTATCAACACCCTGAAAGCAGGCAGCTACGCAGTTACCATCAAAGATCAGAATAACTGCGCAGTTGACACTTCAATAGCCATTAACCAACCGGCACTGATAAGTGCCAATGCAAGCACCAAAAACAATAAGTGTTTTGGCCAGACAAACGGCAATATAGCCTTGCACACCGCAGGAGGCGCACAACCATACAGTTTCAAATGGAATACAGGCGCTAATTCTGACAGTATTTCAGGATTGGCTAAAGGAACATATACAGTAACTATTACTGATGCCAACAATTGCGCTATTATCAATAGCTTCAATATCACACAGCCGGATACTTTGCACCTGGGCATCACAGCTACCAACCCTAACTGTGCCAACCAAAAATCAGGCATGGTAATGTTCAACTCAATATCCGGTGGTACACCGGGCTATACCTTCCTGTGGAGCAATGGTCAGCTTTCTTCAGAACTAAGTGCAGTAGGTGCAGGTACTTACCAGGTTACCATCACAGATATGAACGGCTGCACCACTTCAAAATCATATACGCTTACACAGCCCGATTCTATGATGGCTACCGCTATCATTACGAATCCGGCATGCAGCGGCACCAATGCAGGCAATATTAACCTGACTATAACAGGCGGCACAGCACCATTCATATATAACTGGAGCAACGGTAAAGTGACCCAGGACCTGCAAAACATATCAGCAGGCAACTATTCAGTACAGATATCTGACAGCAAAGGCTGCTATACTACCAAATCGTATGTTGTAACCCAGCCCGCGCCTATCAGCTTCCCTGCCAGCGGCAGCACCACAGATGTATCGTGCAATGGCGGCAGCAATGGTATCATCACCACTTCTGTATCAGGTGGCAATGCGCCATACACCTACAGCTGGTCAAATACTTCTACTTTGGCCAACTTGAATAACGTGGTTGCCGGAACCTACACAGTAACCATAACAGACGCCGGTGGCTGTACTGCTAAAAAACAATTCACCTTGAACCAGCCCGCAGCAATAATGGTTAGCGATTCGGTAAAAAACATCAACTGCAACGGCTTGAACAACGGATCTGTAAAACTAAAAGTAAGCGGTGGAAATGCTCCATACACCTACACATGGAACACAGCTGGTAACACGGCAAATATCAGCGCGCTTGCCCCGGGCAGCTATAACGTAACCGTATCTGACAGCAAAGGATGCACTATAGCCAAAGCATACAGCATCAGCCAGCCTGTAGCCCTTAGCGTGCAAGGTACTGCAAGCCCTGTAAAATGCGCAGGCAGCAGCGATGGCAAGGTAGTGAGCATCACCAGCGGCGGTACACAACCATACACGTACAAATGGAATACGAACGAAACAAAAGATTCTATAACCAACAAAGCTGCAGGAAACTACACGCTGAATGTAAGCGATGCGCGTGGATGCACAAGCAGTGCAGCATTTACCATTGGCAACCCTGCTCCGCTTGTATTGGGCAATGCCAAAAACGACATTACATGCTTTGGCAAGCACGATGGTGTTATCAACCTGAATGTACAAGGCGGAACACCGGGCTACACTTACTTATGGAGCAACGGTATGAGCGTAAACCGCATAGCCAACCTGGCCTCCGGCAAATACTACGTAACCGTAAAAGACAGGAACAACTGCGCTGCTAAAGATTCTAACTTCATATCTGAGCCATCGCCTGTACAGCTTGCCGCCACTATAAAAGATGTACGCTGCTTTGGTGACAAAAACGGATCGGTAAGCATAACAGTAAGCGGTGGAGCACAACCTTATGACTACAACTGGAGCAATGGTGGCAATGCAGCTGCTATCTCACAGCTCGGAGCAGACAAATACTATGTAACCGTAACCGATGCTGCACTTTGCACCAATGTGGGCGTAGCTACTATAGCACAACCGGCATCTATCGGTAATTCATTTACCAAAACTACCAACAAATGCTTTGGCGACAGCACAGCGCTCCTTACTGCCAAAGCAAATGGCGGCAAAGCACCATACAGCTACGCATGGAACACAGGCAGCAGCAACGATACATTGTTTAACCTTGCAGCTAACCTTTACACCGTATCTGTAACAGATGCCAATGGATGCAGCATCTCCGACACCGCTTCTATCACCCAACCACTGGCTATTGTTATTTCTACAGAAGTAATGGATGCATCGTGCGAAGGCAAAAGCGATGGTTCTATATCAGTTACTTCTACTTTCGGCACAGCGCCATACACCTATGTATGGGCAGGTAGCGGTACAGGGCCACAAGCGCGCAACCTGGCAAAAGGCAGCTACTACCTTACAGTAACTGACGCCAACGGATGTAGCAAAAGCAGCGAGGTAATGGTGAATGAGTTTCCGGCAGTAAATGCAGCCGCAGAGGTACAGCACATTGGCTGCAAACCAGGCACAGACGGACAAATACACCTGACACCTGCCGGTGGCAAAGCGCCATACAGGTACACATGGAGCAATGGCAATACCACAAATGCCATCAGCACTACACAAGGCGGTAATTTTTCAGTAACCGTAACAGATAGGAACGGATGCGCTTATGATACTACATTTACCATACAGGCAGCTACAGGCATCACTATCAACACCATACCCGCCAAAACGATAAAACTGGGAGAATCTGTAGCGCTTACTACAACAGGCTCTTCGCAGAATATAACCACATGGAACTGGACGCCAACCTACAGCGAAGCAGGGCTGGATTGCGACAACTGTCAAAACCCCAACGCGGAGCCTACCAAAACAACTACCTACCACGTAACAGCTATAGACGACAGGGGCTGCGAAGCACATGATACAGTAACCTTAACTGTAATACCTGACCATTCTTTCTACGTACCAAACCTGTTTTCACCAAATGGTGACGGGGAGAACGATTTCTTCAGCTTCTACGGCAATGTAGATGGTGTTGCCAAGTTCAACGTAATGATATTTAACCGTTGGGGCGAAAAAATATTCGACTCGAATGATCCTAAGTTCAAATGGGATGGTACCTACAAAAACGTAATGCAGGACCCGGGCGTATATGTTTATGTTATTACCCTTGTTTTCAAGGACAATGCAAAACCTGACGATGATATGAAAGGAAGTATTACGATAGTAAGGTAAATCGAAAAGGGACTATCCCTGGAAGACGATTTTAATATATATATAATTCATAATAAAATTACAGGAAGTAATGGCAGTAAGGCTATCTCAACCTATGCCTGTCAGAAACGTATAGCGGTTAAAATACCGCCTCCGCTACCTGTATTTATTTCGGTATAAAACAAAGTAAAAACCAACAAACATTTAACACTACCGATTAACAGCAATTTGGCATCAAGAAGGGCGTGGTAGGAGTAATATTTACCCACAGCAAAATCCACATTAAACTACCGGAAACCGAAAAATAACGGATAGCATAAAGTGATTGATTATCAGGCCGCTGCACCTATGCATCTGAAGCCCCGCATTATCAAAATATGGACAAAAATAGAAATACGCTCAAAATAAATAGTATCAACAGGTACAGCCGCATTATGACCTTAAAAATGTACTGCCTGCTTTTACAAAATATGCCTCCGGAATAAGATGTTAAGTATTCCTATTTACACCTGTAAATAGTGCAAAAAAGAAGGTAAAAAGCTGCCGGTTTTGTACCTTTATCATATTAAAATAATCTTGGTATGAGCATTAAGAAGCACACCCTTCAACAATCCTGTTTGTTTTAAACAAGGTGTTAGAAAGTAAAAGAAAAATTGAGGCAAACGAACGCTTATTTTTGTCTTGTTATCAAAGGTTTTAAGAGGACATTAATTGTCTGTTAAGAATTAAAAGGGAATCATGTGAAAATCGTGAACTATCCCCGTAGCTGTAAGTCCTAAGAAATACCTTTTGCATAGCAGGCCACTGTTGGTTTTTTAAACAAAATGAACGGGAAGGCGGCAAAAGCAGGATGAGTCAGAAGACCTGCCTTGATAGCAGACATAACGCAAAACTTTCGGAGGAAAGGTTTAGGTGCGAATAAAGAAGGGCTTGTAACCTCCCGGCTTTGTAACCCCCGAAACGGACCTCCACAAACGGAGATTAGATAAAAGATAAATGCAAAACGAACCAATACTTCAGGAGAATAAAGACCGCTTTGTGCTTTTTCCTATTACCCATCAGGATATATGGAAAATGTACAAACAGGCCGAAGCTAGCTTCTGGACTGCGGAAGAAATAGACCTGACAACGGATGTACAGGATTGGAGCAACAAGCTGACTGAAGACGAGCGTTACTTCATTAAGCATGTGTTGGCGTTTTTTGCGGCCAGCGATGGTATAGTAAACGAAAACCTGGCAATAAACTTCCTGCAAGAGGTACAGTATCCTGAAGCAAGGTGCATGTATGGCTTTCAGGTAATGATAGAGAACATACACAGCGAGGCATACTCCCTGTTGATAGATACTTATATAAAAGACGTAGTAGAGAAAGACCGCCTGCTGCGCGCCATGGAAACAGTAGATTGCGTAAAGCAAAAAGCTGAGTGGGCACTCCGCTGGATAAACAAGGGCAGC
>DLGO01000040.1:35528-43816 GCA_002482725.1 Bacteroidetes bacterium UBA7692
ATCTTCTTCAGCGGTAGCTTCTGCTCTATATTCTGGTTGAAGAAAAGGGGCCTGATGCCAGGCCTTAGTTTTACTAATGAACTGATAAGCCGAGACGAAGGCCTGCACTGCGACTTTGCCTGCCTGCTGTACACCAACCACCTGGAAAACAAATTGCCGGAGGCTACAGTAGTGGAGATCATAGCAGATGCAGTAGAGATAGAAAAAATATTTGTTACCAGCGCATTGCCGGTAAAACTGATAGGTATGAATGCCGACCTGNNGCCAGTACATCGAGTTTGTGGCAGACAGGTTGTTGCTTGCACTGGGCTGCAAGAAAATATACAACGCCACCAATCCGTTTGAGTTTATGGAGCTTATATCGCTGCAGGGCAAAACCAACTTCTTTGAAAAAAGGGTGGGCGAATACCAGAAAGCAGGCGTTATGGGTAATTCAAACTCAAAAGACTTTTCACTGGACGAAGATTTTTAACCACAGGGCCATTAGATATTAGTTAAACAGAAAGATAAAAAACACACAATATATATATGCAGGTAATAAAGCGTAACGGAAAAACAGAGGCAGTTCACTTCGACAAAATAACCTCAAGGGTAATGAAGCTGAGCTATGGATTGAACCTGAAACAAGATGATATCATAGAGATTGCCAAGAAGGTGATCATCGGTATCTATAACAATGTAACTACAACTGAGCTGGATAACCTCGCGGCTGAAACAGCTGCTTCGTTTACCACAAAGCACCCAGACTATGCGGTATTGGCTGCCCGTATTGCGGTAAGCAACCTGCATAAGAATACAACCAAATCGTTTTCCGATACGGCGGCTTTGTTGTACAACTATATAGATGGCAAAACACAAACTAAAGCGGCTTTGCTTGCTGATGATGTGTACCAGATAATATTGGACAACGAAGACAGGCTGAACTCTGCCATCATATATGAAAGGGATTACCACTTCGACTTTTTCGGTTTCAAAACACTTGAAAAATCTTACCTGCTGAAAGTAGATGGTAAAATAGTAGAGCGCCCGCAACACATGTTTATGCGTGTAGCATTGGGTATCCACAAGCATGATATAGAAGCTGCCATAGAAACATACAACCTGATGAGCGAGAAGTGGTTTATACACGCCACTCCTACCCTGTTCAACTCAGGCACGCCTAAGCCGCAAATGAGCAGCTGCTTCCTGTTGAGCGTGAAAGACGACAGCATAGAAGGTATCTACGACACATTGAAAAACTGCGCATTGATATCGCAGTCTGCAGGTGGCATTGGCTTAAACATCCACAACATACGCGCTACAGGCAGCTATATAAAAGGCACGAACGGTACATCAAACGGTATCATACCTATGCTGCGCGTGTTCAACGACACAGCACGCTACGTAGACCAGGGCGGTGGAAAACGCAAAGGCGCTTTCTCTATATACCTGGAGCCATGGCATGCCGATATCTTCGAATTCCTTGAGCTACGCAAAAACCACGGTAAAGAAGAAATGCGTGCAAGGGATCTTTTCTTAGCACTATGGGTTTGCGACCTGTTTATGAAACGTGTAGAAGAAGATGGCAAATGGAGCCTGTTCTGCCCGAACGAAGCGCCTAAACTATACCAGACACACGGCAAAGAATTTGAAGAGCTATACGAAAGATATGAGCAGGAAGGCCGCGCAAGGAAAACAATACCTGCACGTGAGCTATGGAACGCCATATTGGAAGCACAGATAGAAACAGGAACTCCTTATTTGCTATACAAAGATGCTGCCAACACAAAATCTAACCAGCAAAACCTGGGTACGATCCGTTGCAGTAACCTGTGCACAGAGATAATAGAGTACAGCGACGAGAACGAAGCAGCGGTTTGTAACCTTGCATCCCTTTCATTGCCACGCTTTGTAGAAGGAAAAACCTTCAACTTCGAGAAACTATTGGAAGTAACACAGATTGTGACCAGGAACCTGAACAAGGTAATTGACAACAACTACTACCCTATAGAAGAAACTAAGAGAAGCAACCTTCGCCACCGCCCTATCGGCTTGGGTGTACAAGGTCTTGCAGACGTATTCATGCTATTGGGTCTTTCGTTTGAAAGCGACATGGCTAAATTGCTGAACAAAAACATCTTCGAAACTATCTACTACGGTGCTATGGTAGCATCTAAAGACATAGCTAAAGAAGAAGGCCCTTATACTACATTCGAAGGTTCACCTTTGAGCAAGGGCAAGTTCCAGTTCGACCTTTGGAACGTGCAGCCATCTGACCGCTACGACTGGGAAGCGCTTCGTGCAGAAGTGATACAGCACGGCGTACGCAACTCATTGTTGCTTGCACCTATGCCTACCGCTTCTACTTCACAGATATTGGGCAACAACGAGTGCTTTGAGCCCTACACATCTAACATCTACAGCAGGCGCGTACTAAGCGGCGAGTTTGTAGTAGTGAACAAACACTTGCTGAAAGACCTTGTGAGCCTTGGCTTATGGAACGACAGCATGAAACAGCGCATCATTGCAGCTAACGGTTCTGTACAGAACATCAGCGAAATACCTGCAGAGTTGAAAGAAGTGTATAAAACAGTTTGGGAAATAAAACAGCGCAACATAATAGATATGGCTGCTGACCGTGGTGCATTCATTTGCCAGTCGCAATCATTGAACCTGTTTGTGGAGCAACCGAACTACGCTAAGCTAAGCTCTATGCACTTCTACACATGGAAGAAAGGCCTTAAAACAGGTATGTACTACCTGCGCACCAAAGCCGCTGCAGATGCTATCAAGTTTACGGTTGATGCAAACGTATTGACACAAACCAAAGCCGATGCAGTATCAGCCAACGACCAGATATCTTGCTCTCTGGACAATCCGGAAGAGTGCCTGAGCTGCGGATCTTAATACCGCAACACATATAATTTCTCAAAAGCTCGGTATACGTACCGGGCTTTTTTTATTTAGCCCATGCTATATTGCATCTGCTACATACTAAACAAACTACCGCATGACGCTGGAAGAAAGGATAGAACAATCCGAAACACGCATATTCAAAGCAGTATTCCCCAACACTACCAACCACTACGATACCCTGTTTGGGGGTATGGCGATGCACCTGATGGATGAGGTTGCCTTCATTGCCGCTACGCGTTTCAGCCGCAAGCGCTGTGTTACGGTTTCTTCAGACAGGATAGATTTTACCCAGCCCATACCTGCAGGCACAATCATAGAGCTGATAGGCCGTGTGTCTCGCATTGGCAATACCAGTCTGGATGTGCTGGTAGAAATATACATAGAGGAAATGTATTCGCAGACAAGAGTAAAGGCCATAACCGGCAACTTTACCTTTGTAGCACTGGACGAAAACAAGAAGCCAACGAGTGTGCTTTAAGGATTCATTCCGCCTTTATTCTTCTATCATAGTCCTGAAGGTCAGGTTTACCCTTGGTTGATTTATCTTTTTGGTAGGTGGCAGGCGGTGCTGCCAGTGGCTTTGTGTGGTACCGGCCATTATCAGTAAGCTGCCATGCTGTAGCAGCATACCTGCTTTTTCTTTTGTAGCCTTGTGCTTAAACCAGAACATGCGCTCAGCTCCCAGGCTCACAGAGGCAATGACGGTGTTCTTGCCCAGCGCCTTTTCATCATCGCTGTGCCATGCCATGCCTTCATCGCCGGTGTGGTACAGGTTCAGCAGGCAGGAGTTGAATATATGCCCGCTCTTTTCCTCTACCAGTTGCTTTAGTTCCAGCAGCTCGGGCGTCCACAGCAATGCCTTCCTGGTAATATTAGAGTAGGTGTAGTCGTATTGCTTATCGGCATACCAGGCCACCTTACGTTTTGTAATGATGTGCTTGCCATAAATCACGGCCTCATCGTTGCGCCACTCTATGGCATTCATCATACGCTCCATGTAATGGTCGGCAGCCTGCCTGTCCATGATATGGCCGTAGTACGTCACCTCGCCATCATAAGGTAATAAATTATGCGTTGTATCCGTATTAAATAAATCCATTCTTCCACTCTTTATATTGTGCTTTCATACAATGCCCACAAGGTCTGTAGCCTGCAACTATTGCTTCTTTTTCATTTCTGAAGAACACCCTGTTCTCTGTTTTCATCCGCTTGCCGGAAGAGCAAGACAGGGTGCCATAAATTTTCAGCTTACTATTACCGCCCAGGCTTACTTGCCTTTGGTTTATCAGCTCCTTCAACCTGCGGCTCATTGCCATTAATGTATCACCAAGCTGCGAATGCCGTACCATGCCACTAAGTTAATGCTTAACTATTTATCCTTGCTGACTCCCACCCTATCAATGCAGTTTTGCGCGCGCTACCCCAATGGTACTGTCCTATATTGCCCGATGATTGTATAACACGGTGGCAGGGAATTAAAAAAGCTACCGGATTGTCGCCAATAGCAGAACCAACAGCCCTGTTGGCTTTCGGATTGCCGATGCTACCCGCCACACTTGCATAGGTGGATAGATTACCCATAGGAATTTTGAGCAGCGCGTTCCATACTTTTAGCTGAAAGGCAGTTCCTTTCAGGTGCAATTTTACAGCATCCTGTTGCTTCCAGTCCTGCTTAAAAATGTAGAGCGCGTTCTGCTGAATAGCGTCTACCATTTGCCTATAAGTGGCATTGGGGAATACTGCTTTCAATTCCTGGAGTGCATCGGCTTCATCATCAGCAAAAGCTATGTGGCAAATCCCTTTTGGGGTACTGGCCACCAATATGTTGCCAAAGGGCGTTTCGGCATAGCTGTAGTTGATGTTCAACTCCTGTCCTCCGTTCTTAAACTCGCCGGGTGTCATGCCCTCTATATTGACGAACAGGTCGTGCAGCCGTCCCGTGCCGGAAAGCCCTGTGTCGTGCGCTGCCGCAGACAATGTACTATCCCTATTTACCAATATGCTTTTGGCATGTTCTATGCTAATGTATTGCAGGAATTTCTTGGGGCTTACCCCTGCCCAATCGGTAAACAACCGCTGAAAATGAAACGGGCTCAGGTGCACGCTCTCAGCCACCTTATCCAAATCAGGCTGCTGCTTAAAGTTCGCCTTGATATAGGTTATCGCCTCCGCGATCCTGGTATAGTTAATGATGTCCTGGTCTTTCATATCCCTTAATTTCAAGTGCAAAGATGGCAATCATTACAGTGCGGTGAAACCCGAAAGTTGCGGAGTTTGATACCCTTTGGCCTGAAACAGTAAGTTAGGTTTTGCCACTGAATAATCCTACACCATCTCAAACACAAAAACCCCTGCAGCTGTAGCTACAGGGGTTTTATTAAAATCTTTACAGATTAGTTGAGGCCTTCCCTGGATTCTTCTTCCTCTTCTTCAGCATCATCTTCATTAAGATCGGCATCGTCAGCATCTACTTCATCCAAATCAGTATCTTCTGCATCAGCATTATCCAGGTCTGTATCTTCTAAATCTGTGTCTTCCAAATCTGCTTCATCAGCATCTTCATTGGAGTTTTCCAGGTTCATAGATGGGGTGCGTTCAGCAAAATCACCCAGTGTATTACCACGTTGTGGTTGTGAAGATTCATTCGCTTTAGCAGTAGCATCTGTTGGGTCCTGCTCGTTTGTTGTATTGTGTATCATAGAAAATTGTTTAGACCAGATACATCAAAACACAATGCCGCTGTTTCAATTCCGCATACGGGCAGTATATTACACAAAATTCAATCCCCAAAAATGCCTGCTGTATCTAAATGGGAAAAAACCCGCAATACATGGTACTGCGGGTATCTAATAGTCAATTTAGCTTATACTTTCTTGGTAGCGTGAAGCAAGTAGGCTTTTATAAAGTCCTCCAGCTCGCCATCCAATACAGGTTGCACGTTGCCGGTTTCGTAGCCGGAGCGGGTATCTTTTATCAGTTTGTACGGATGCAGTACATAGTTGCGTATCTGCGAGCCCCACTCGATTTTCAGCTTGGTGCCTTCTATCTTGTCTCGCTCCTCGTTCCGCTTCTGTACTTCTATCTCATACAGCTTGCTTTTCAGCATCTGCAGGGCGCGGTCGCGGTTGTCGTGCTGCGAGCGCGTTACCTGGCAGGAAACCACAAGACCCGTAGGCAAGTGCTTCACACGCACGGCAGTCTCTACCTTGTTCACGTTTTGCCCGCCCGCACCACTGGCGCGGAAGGTATCCCACTCCAGCTCCGATGCAGGAACTATAATTTCTATAGTATCATCGATGATAGGATATACATATACCGACACGAACGAAGTATGGCGTTTGGCATTGGAATCGAAAGGCGATACGCGCACCAGGCGGTGCACACCGTTCTCCCCTTTCAGGTGGCCGTACACAAAGTCGCCTTCTATTTCTATGCTCACCGATTTTATACCAGCTACATCACCATCTGTGCGCTCCACTTCATTTACTTTGAAGCCGTGGCTCTGTGCCCACATTACATACATGCGCAGCAGCATAGATGCCCAATCGCAGCTCTCGGTGCCTCCGGCGCCTGAGTTGATTTCGAGCACGGCCGATAGCTGGTCGTCCTTGGAGTTGAGCGTAGAGCGGAACTCCAGATCATCGGTAGCAGCCATAGCTTTGGCATACTGCTCTTTGAGCTCCGTATCGGTGGCCTCACCCATTTCAAAAAATTCACGTAAAAGGAAGGCATCATCTACCTCCTTGGCAGCGGTTTCGTAAGCCTCTACCCACTGTTTGTCGATCTTGATACCTTTCAGTATTTCCTCGGCAGTTTTTGGATTGTCCCAGAAAGCCGGGTGAAGGGTCGTCTGTTCGTCCTGAAGTATCTTTATTTTGCGGTTAGCGACGTCAAAGAAATCTCCTCAAAGCCTCAAGGCGGCTCTTCAAATCATTTAAATTCTCAATAGTCATATCTGTAAATTAGGTTGCGAAGATAGTGGAATACGCGAGCTAAATGAATTTTTGTACTTTTGCGCCCTCAAAATCAAACAAACATGAGCAACGAAGTAGTTATAGTATCAGTGGCGCGCAGCCCGATAGGTAGCATGAGCGGCGTTTTGGCAGGCGTAAGCGCTGTAGAACTAGGCGCACAGGCAATAAAAAAAGCAGTAGAAAGAGCAGGCATAACAGGTGCTGATGTGGAAGAAGTAATCATGGGTAACGTGATACAAGCTAACACAGGACAGGCACCGGCAAGGCAGGCAGCTTTGGCAGCAGGCGTGCACGTAGGCGCTACCTGCACTACCGTAAACAAGGTATGTGCATCGGGTATGAAAGCAGTGATACTAGGCGCACAAAGCATAGCGCTGGGCGATAAAGAGGTAGTAGTAGCAGGCGGAATGGAAAGCATGACGAATGCACCATTTATGCTGAACAGCGCACGTGGCGGATACCGCTACGGCAATGGCGAATTGCTGGATGCTATCGTGCGCGATGCCCTGCAAGACCCATACACAAAAGAAATGATGGGCAACAGCGGTGACCGTTGTGCTAAAAAATTCAACTTCAGCCGCGAAGACCAGGATGCATTTGCAGTAGAAAGCTACAGAAGGGCCACCGAAGCTTATGCTACAGGCGCTTTTGCAAATGAGCTTTTTGAAGTGGAGATAAAAGGAAGGGGCGAAAGCACCTTTGTAAAAGAAGATGAAGAGTACAAAAAACTACGTGCTGATAAAGTAGCTACGCTGAAACCGGCTTTCTCTAAAGAAGGTACTGTAACAGCAGTTAATGCTTCTAAAATAAACGACGGTTCTGCCGCATTGGTACTAATGAGCCGCGCTAAAGCAGATGCTTTGGGATTGAAACCATTGGCAAGGATAATAGGCTACGGCGATGCTGAACAGGCTCCTGAAGACTTTACTACTACACCTGCGTTGGCAATACCTATCGCTTTGAAAAAAGCAGGTATTACTGCCGAGCAACTGGACTTTGTAGAGATAAATGAGGCTTTCAGCAACGTAACTATGGCCAACACCAAATTACTGAACCTGGACCCTGCTAAAGTGAATGTATATGGCGGCGCTGTAGCTTTGGGACACCCCGTAGGCGTAAGCGGTGCACGTATTATCATCACTTTGCTTTCTGCCCTTACAAACAAAGGCGGGAAATATGGCGCAGCCGGTATCTGCAACGGCGGTGGTGGCGCTTCAGCTATAGTAATAGAGAAACTGTAATAACATACCTTTTCGGGTATGATAAAGCGAAAGCGGTATTCGAATGAGTACCGCTTTTTTTTGCCTACTAGTGTAATTTAATAACGTTGAAAAGGTTTCCATATTCAGGATTTTATCAATGTAGTTTTTCTTTGCCTTACTTTTTGCCTTGACACAAAAAGTAACAAAAAAGTCAAGG
>DLGO01000138.1:0-19742 GCA_002482725.1 Bacteroidetes bacterium UBA7692
TCTTTACTTTTTTCAGTATCCAGGCCTGTAGCTTCGCTTACCATTTTGGTGCCGCGGGCTATCAGCTTATCGTTGCTGAGCTGCATATTTACCATACGATTACCCTCTACCCTGCCGATTTTGATCATTACGGCAGTAGAAATCATATTGAGTACCAACTTTTGAGCAGTGCCCGATTTCATACGCGTGCTGCCCGTTACAAACTCCGGGCCTACAACCACCACTACAGGATAATCTGCGGCAGCTTCCATAGGTGTACCCTCATTGCAGGTAATACAACCTGTAACAATGCCATGCTTGCGACACTCATTCAAAGCACCAATAACATAAGGCGTAGTACCCGATGCAGCAATGCCTATAACCACATCTTTATCACCAATGATATAATTCTCCAGATCTTTCCATCCCTGAGTCCTGTTGTCTTCGGCAAACTCCACAGCTTTGCGGATTGCAGCATCGCCGCCGGCTATTATACCCACTACAAGCCCTTGCTCCACTCCAAATGTAGGCGGACATTCTGAAGCATCAACTACACCCAACCTACCGCTGGTACCTGCGCCCATGTAAAACAAACGACCACCTGCCAGGAGTTTATCTGCCACTACATCTACCAGCTTTTCTATCTGAGGCAGTGCAGCCTCTATAGCCAAAGGTACTTTAGCATCTTCGCGGTTGATGCCGGAAAGCAGCTCTGAGGTACTCATCTTCTCCAGATCGTTGTACAAAGAAGATTGCTCGGTATGTTTTATCATTCTACTCTTTGTTTAAGAAAGGATACCTGTAGTCAACAGGTGGTACAAAGGTCTCTTTGATAGTACGCGGACTAACCCAACGCAATAAATTTATCATAGAACCGGCCTTATCATTGGTACCGGAACCACGGCTACCTCCAAAAGGTTGCTGGCCAACAACTGCCCCTGTAGGTTTATCGTTGATATAGAAGTTGCCCGCAGCATTACTTAGCCTCTTTGTAGCCAGATCTATTGCATATCTGTCCTGAGAAATAATGGAACCGGTAAGCGCATATATAGATGTGGTGTTTACCAAATCCAGTATTTCCTCAAACTTATCTGCATCGTACACAAATATGGTAAGCACGGGTCCGAACAACTCCTCGCAAAGTGTTACATACTTAGGGTTGGTAGTAAGTATAATAGTAGGCTCTATAAACCATCCTTTGCTCTTATCATAACCACCACCTGCAATAATTTCGGCATCATCTGCCATCTTAGCTGAATCTATATAAGCAGCAAGTTTATCAAAGCTCTTTTCAGTAATAACTGCATTGATAAAATTGCCGAAGTCCTCTGTAGGACCCATTTTGAAAGTCTTCAAATCTTCCAACACATGTTCCTTTACTTCATTCCAGATATTATTTGGAATATATGCACGGGAAGCAGCACTACACTTTTGCCCCTGGTACTCAAATGCACCACGTGAAATAGCAGTTGCTACTACTTTAGCATCAGCGCTTTTGTGCGCCAGTATAAAATCTTTACCACCTGTTTCGCCTACTATGCGTGGGTAGGTTTTATAGCGGTGTATGTTGTTGCCTATATTTTTCCAGATATCCTGGAACACGGCTGTAGAACCTGTAAAGTGGATGCCTGCAAAATCAGGATGATTGAATACTACCTGTGCAGCCTCCGGCCCATCGGGATAAATAAGATTGATGACGCCTGCTGGCAGACCCGCAGCTATAAATATTTTCATCAGTACATGCGCAGCATATACCTGGCTATCGCTTGGTTTCCATACCACTACATTGCCCATAAGCGCGCAGCTGCTTGGCAGGTTACCTGCTATGGCGGTGAAGTTGAATGGCGTAAGTGCATACACAAATCCCTCCAATGGCCTCCACTCGGAGCGATTCCAGATACCCGGAGAACTCTCGGGCTGGAAGCTGTATATCTGAGTCATGAACTGCACATTGAACCGAAGAAAATCAATGAACTCACACGCAGCATCAATTTCAGCCTGGTATGCGTTTTTGCTTTGCCCCAGCATGGTTGCTGCATTCAGTTCATCACGGTAAGGGCCTGCAACCAATTCGGCTGCTTTCAGAAAAATGCTTGCACGGGCTTCCCAACTCAGGTTTTGCCATTGCTCCTTTGCCGCAAGCGCTGCATCTATGGCTTCTGTTATCTGCGCTTTCTCTGTTTTGTAAAAGTAGCCCAGCAAATGCTGGTGGTCGTGGGGTGGGCGAAGCTCCAGCTTCTCTGTGCCACGCACCTGTTTGTCGCCTATAAACATTGGTATATCGCGCACTTCTGCACGCATTTCTTCCAATTTTTTCTTTAATGATGCACGCTCCGGGCTACCCGGGGCATAACTCTTTACAACTTCGTTGTGCGGTGTCGGCACTTTAAAAAATCCGTTCATATCCGTTCTGATTAATTACCGTATTCGTAATTTACTTTTTACTAACAAACTCCATAATGGCCCTGAGAACATCGCTGCCATTTGCATACAGCATAAGTGACAATAATAATACCATACCCACCAGCTGCGCCCTCTCGAGAAACTTCTCGCTTGGCTTTCGGCCTGTAACCATTTCTACCAAAGTAAACAATGCATGACCGCCATCCAGTGCAGGAATAGGTAAGATATTCATGAAAGCCAATACGACAGATAAGAAGGCTGTAAGGTTCCAGAAAGTTTCCCAATCCCCCCATACTTTAGGGAAAAGACCTCCGATGCTACCAAAACCACCAATCTGTTTGTAACCCTGTACATCTTTATCAAATATCAAGCGAAACTGCTTAATATATTCCGAAAGCTTGGTAAACGTTAAGGATGCGCCTGCAGGAAAAGATTGCAATAAGCTATACTTCTTTGTGGTTTTATTAAAATACTTACTCAAATCAGGAGGACCGAAACCAATAGTGCCTGCCGGAGTAACGGCTACCTTCATATTTATAGTATCCACGCCTCTTAATACCGCAAGCGGTATGGTTTTGCCTTTATATGCCCGAAGCTTTATTCGAACCTCTTCGAAATACCTTACGGGTTCATTATTTATTGAGATAATTAAATCCCCAACCTTCCCTCCTGCTTTTAACAGCGGCTCATTCTTTATCAGTTCCCCAACCTCTGCCGGAAAGGCAATGGAAACAAACCCAGGGGATTTTCTTCCCGTAAGTCTCTTTTTGGTATCGCCGGTAATAGGTATATCGATTATCTGCCCGTCTCTTTCTACCTCAATGCTCTTAACCCCTTCCAACAAGACCACTTTTGTAATTTCCCCTGTTGATTCAAATTTCTGCCCATGATCGTAACCAATAACCTTATCTCCTGTTTTTATACCTATATTAACTGCAATAGAATCCGGAACAAAGCCATACTTTGCATCCTCAACTTTCAGGTACTCTTGACCGTAAGTAAACAGTAACATAGAATAAATAAGTACCGCCAAAACAATATTGACAGCAACTCCACCCAGCATGATAACCAAGCGCTGCCAGGCCGGCTTGCTGCGAAATTCCCATGGTTGAGCCGGTTTATCCATTTGCTCCTTATCCATACTCTCATCTATCATACCGGCAATCTTAACATAGCCACCCAGCGGTAACCAACCGATACCATATTCCGTTTCGCCAATTTTCTTTTTGAAAATTGAAAACCAAGGATCGAAAAATAAATAGAACTTCTCCACGCGGGTCTTAAACAGCTTTGCGGGTATAAAATGGCCCAGTTCGTGCAGCACAATTAAAATGCTTAAACTCAATATTAACTGAGCAGCCTGAATTACTATTTCCATATTTTGACAAATCTAAAGGCTTTCTGCAAACCATAATGGTTTGTTAGAAATTTTATGGGGTTAAACTATTTGTTTACCTTAAACACGTGACGTGGCATAATTGTTAAAATTGCTTCGTCCTTACCTGCTACTAATAGAAAAAGGGGCCTGTTGTCCCCTTTTTCTATTGATACTTTCTATTCGGTTGTTAATTCACCTTGCCGATTTTGACATCAGCACCAGGTTTTACCATCATAATGCTGCTGACTAAAACGGTATCACCTGCTTTTAAGCCGGTCATTACCTGAATCTGGTTTTCATTCCTGAATCCTGTTTCCACCATTACCGGTGTTGCTTTGCCTTCTTTTACCACAAATACTTTTTTGCCACGCGCTTCGGGTATTATAGCATTGGTAGGTACCATAAGCGCATCGCTGCTTTTTATGTTCAGGTCTATTTTTGCAAAAGAGCCGGGATACAATTGTGCTTTGCTATTGTTGACCAAAGCGCGGACACGCAATGTACGCGTAGCTTCATCTATCTTAGGCTCTACTGCTGCAATTTTTGCGGTAAACTCTTCCTTGAAACCATCTACGGTCATGTGCAGCTCTTCGCCCTGTTTTACCTCCGACACATACTTTTCGGGTAATGAGAAATCCACTTTAAGCGGATTGATCTGCTGTAGTGATGCTATTACAAGGCCCTGGGTAACATAGGCACCCTGGCTTACGCTTTTCAATCCGATTTTACCAGTAAAGGGAGCACGTATTTCTGTCTTCTCTATTTGCGCCTGCAGCAGATCTATATCTGCCAGAATGTTGTTGTACTGGGTAAGTGCAATGTCGTAATCCTGTTGCCCTATACCGTTTATAGCCAATAGCTGCTTTAGCCTTTGCTCTGTTTTAGATGCAGGCTCAGTCTGCATTTTCAGCTTCCTCAATTGCGCCTGAAGGTCAGCATCATTCAGCTTTAACAGTAAAGTACCTTTTGACACTACCTGCCCCTCTTTTATATTCAGCATCACTATCCTGCCAGATACTTCCGGTTTTAATTCCACCTCTTCGTTGGCTAGTAAAGTACCCGAGGCAAACAAGGTATTATCCAGGTTTTGTGAGCGTACCACATATACATCTGCATTCAGCTTAGGTGCGGCTCCACCAGGCTTGCCGGCCATGGCCTTGCTTGCATCCGGTTTTGCTTTTATAACCTTATTGTAGACAATGATGCCAGCAATAAGCAAAATGACAGTGCCAAAAATTATCCAGCTTTTCATGCTCAAGTTTATTTATTACGTTTTTGGTATCAGAATTAAACACGAACAAAAAGAAATTTGCGTACAACTACTGAAAACCACCTGCTGATGCTATATACACGAGCGGTGCTAATATCCTACAATGTATTTATAATCAAAAGCTTACAAGACCTATTTCACTTATATTACCCTTTACCATTTAATGTATATTAACAACAGATAGCAGCAGTACCTGCATAGCAGTGAGCTGTATACGTAATGCGTTCAAATTAAAAACATTAAATAATTTTGACTTTAACTACAGTAACCTATATTTTCACTCCGAATGATATTGAATACAACGTTTCGCAACATCGGGCGCACAAGAGAGATACTCAGCATCCTCATAAAATATGGTTTTGAGGATGTAATAGCCAACAGTACCCTACGCAATCTGGTAACAGAAAGCATGCGTATAAAGTGGCTGCGCGATGAAAAGCCTGCGCTGGAATATACCAGATGGGAACGTATACGCATGGCGGCTGTAGAGCTGGGTCCTACATTTGTAAAACTGGCACAGGTACTTAGTAACAGGCCCGATATAATACCCGAAGCACTTGTAAAAGAATTTGAAAAGCTACAGGACCGTGTACCACCTTTCGAATTCAATAAAGTGAAAGCGATAATAGAGCGCGAAACAAAGCTGAAGCTCACTGATATATTCGAAGAGTTTAACGAGGTGCCTATGGCCAGCGCATCTATAGGGCAAGTACACAAGGCAAAGCTAATAACCGGCGAAAGCGTGGTGGTGAAAGTACAACGACCTGATGTACAAGATCAGATAGACCAGGACCTGAACATACTGCGCGAAGTGGTGCAGCGTGCAGACCGCTACCTGAAAAAACAAGGTGTGATGAATGCCGAAGAAGTGGTGCATGTGTTTGAACGCAGCATGCAGAAAGAGCTTGACTACAAAAACGAAGCACGAAATCTGGACAGGTTCCGCAACTACTACAAGGCTCGGAAGGACTTTTATGTGCCGATGCCGTACCGCGAATTCAGCACCTCTAAAGTGCTGATAATGGAATTTGTATCGGGCTGTAAAATAACCGATGTACGCCAGCTGCGCGAGTGGGGACTAGACCCTGAAAAGATAGTAGAGCAGGGTATGGACATATACCTGACGCAGATATTCGAGCACGGTTTTTTTCATGGTGACCCGCACCCGGGCAATATACTGGTGAACCAGAAAGGCATGATCATATTGCTGGACTTTGGTATGGTAGGGCAGCTGATGAAAAAAGATAAATATGCCTTTGCAGGTATATTCATAGCCATGAGCAAGAACGACCCGCAGGAGATGGCTAACAACTTTAAAAAGCTGGCGGTAGAGGATAACATTACGGACATGCGCCAGTTTGTGTATGACCTGAACGACCTGATAGAAGACTACGCCCACCTGGATGTAAGCGAAAGCAGCATACAGGATGTGGTGACCAGGTTGCAGAAAATAATGTTTGACTACAAGATAACCGTACCCGGCGGTATCTTCATCATATTCCGCGCATTTGCCATACTGGAAGGTATAGGCAAAAAGATGCACCCGAACTTCCGTACGTACGACTTTATGCGGCCATACGGGCAGAAGATGATAACCGAGCAACTACGCCCGGAGAACCTGGCCAATGAAGCGCAAAACAGGTTTACCAACCTGTATAGCTTCCTGAACAGCATACCGATGGAGCTGCGCAGCATATTGCAAAAAACACAAAGAGGCAAACTCCACTTTGAGGTAGAGCTGCAGGGCTATGGCTATGCACTGAAAAAGTGGGACAGCATTACCAACCGCTATGTGGTAACTTATATCATTTGCGCCCTTATCATGGGATCTTCTATTGCCCTGCTGGGCAACTATCCACCGGAGATGCAGTTTGTATACGGCATCAACAAATGGAGCTTTATCGGCTATTGTATAGCAGGTATTATGTTTGTGGGGTTGGCGTATACAATTATGAGAAGGAGGGTGTATAAGTAGGTCATATTATACTTACTTAATTAAGTTCAATATGGCATCTGGAATTTTATTCCAAACTATATCTTCCGCGTACATACCATTACTAAGTATAGCGATTCCGAAATTAATGTCGGGAAATACCATCACAGTTGCAGAATAACCGGGATTATTACCTACATGCCAATAAGATTTGCCAAAGCTTTTTGTGTCCTTAATCCACCAACCAAGGCCGATGGCAACATTCTTATTTTGGGGCGCTATGCGCTTCGGTGTCCACATGCTATCCAATGTTGATTTTTTTAAAATCCCGTGGGATTCATCACCATTACTCAATGCCAAAACATTGAGCATCCAGGCACATAGATCATTAGTACAAGAATTAAGATTACCACTTGGATTGTGCTCTGTATTTTCGATAAGAATTCCACCTACAACCGGTTTTTTACCCCTTAAAATGTGCGGTGAACTTCTTCTACCTTCCGCTATATGCTTTAATTCAATAGAACTATTGTACATGCCGGCTTTAAGGAGTATATGCTCCCGTACATAATCCGCATATAGCTGACCGGAAGTTTTCTGCACCAAAAAGCCCAATAGATCAAAAGCGGCATTGCTGTAAGTTTCTACAGGATTAAATTTAGCACCCGGAGCGAAATCCAACTTTTGTTTACCAAAACTATACGCAAATTTCTGTAAGGCTGTACTATCGTTGGGAGAATGCCTTAACTCCTTATCCCAATATAAGCCTGATGTATGGGTGAGCATCTGCAGTATTGTAATGTCGGCATATCGAACATCCTTCATCTTAAATTCCGGCAGGTAATAACTAATCTTTTGGTGTATGTCAATTTTACCCTGTTCTACCAGCTGCATAATAGCGGTAGCAGTAAAAAGCTTAGTGACTGAGCAGGTGAGGAAATTTGTAAGGCTATCTACCCTTCCTGGTTTATCCACCTCAGCAAATCCATATCCTTTATCCAAGTAAATTTGACCATCCTTAACAATACCGACAGACAGTCCAACCATTTTATTTTGCTGCATATACCCAGCTACTGCAATATCTATTTGGGTGATAACGGTATTTTTCTGAGCCAGCAAACCGGATGGCAGCAGGATATACAGTAATACTATCCCAATATGCGTATACCTTAATATGGCAGGATACCTAAACCACGATTGAGTTAATCTTAGTGCCATTATAAACCAAAGTTATATAATCCAAAAGATACAACGGTCCATAAAAAAGCCCCTAACGGAATTCCGTCAGGGGCTTTTACATTTATATAACCCGAAGGTTTATTTCCTGTCTTTCAATGATGGGAAAGGACGCTCGGCATAGCCGTTGTATATCTGGCGTGGACGGCCGATATCTTCGTTCTTTTCGCGCATTTCTTTCCACTGGCTTATCCATCCCGGAAGACGACCCAATGCAAACAATACCGTGAACATTGGTGTAGGGAAACCCAATGCTTTGTATATGATACCAGAGTAGAAATCCACGTTCGGGTACAATTTCCTTTCTACAAAGTATGAATCTTCCAAAGCCGCCTGCTCCAATTCCATTGCTATTTTCAACAAAGGATCTGATTTACCCAGTTTAGCAAGTATCTTATCGCAAGATGCTTTCAAGATTTTAGCACGCGGGTCGAAGTTGCGGTACACACGGTGACCGAAGCCCATCAACAAACGTTTCTTGTCTTTTACTTCCTGCAATACTTTTTTTACATCGCCATTGTCGTTGTCGCGGATACCTTCCAGCATCTCTAACACCTCCTGGTTAGCACCGCCGTGGCGTGGTCCCCAAAGGGCTGCAACACCTGCTGCTACAGAAGCATACAAGTTAGCATGCGAAGAACCTACGATACGCACAGTAGATGTAGAGCAGTTTTGCTCGTGGTCTGCATGCAATATCAGCAACTTGTTCATTGCCTCTACTACTACAGGGTCTATCTGGTACTCTTCTGTAACATTGCCGAAAGTCATGTTCAGGAAGTTGGTAACATAGTCGTATTTGTTTTGAGGATAAAGTACCGGATGGCCTTTTCCTTTTTTCTGGATCATAGCGCAGATAGTAGGCATTTTGGCCAACAAGCGTATGATGGTCAGGTTTGTTTCTTCAGGCTTAGTATTCGGGTTCAAAGAATCCGGGTAGAAGCTTGACAAAGCAGACAACATAGTCATCAACTGGCCCATAGGGTGTGAACCCGCAGGGAACACTTCGAATACCTTTACCAGGTTTTCGTGTACCAGTGTGTGGTTGGTAATGGTATCTTCAAACTCTTTCAACTGTGCAGCTGTAGGCAATTCGCCATATAGCAACAGGTAAGAAACCTCGAGGAAAGACGCCTGCTCTGCAAGGTCTTCTATGTTGTATCCACGGTAGCGCAGTATACCCTTTTCCCCATCGAGGAAAGTGATATTGCTTACAGTAGACCCGGTGTTCCTGTATCCTTCATCGAAGGTTACAAGGCCTGACTGCGCACGTAGTTTAGAAATATCTATTGCTGATTCCTGTTCTGTACCTGTAATGACTTTGAACTCGATGCTCTTGTCGCCATAGGAGAGTGTTGCTTTGTCTGACATGTTATAATTTAAAGACGTTTTGTAAAAAGCAGGTCAAAACTAATAATTGAGATGTATTTACCTAGTGATTGAGGATTAAATTGCGAAAGTTTATGCACTAAGGGGAACATTGTGTTTATAACAGGGGTGTATACCGCCTGAAACGCTGTGCCAATAGCAAAAGCTAACGCCATTTATACAAATCAAGGAACATATATCCCGGGGTAAATTTTGCCGGCAGAAATCAATACGTAAAGAATCTTAAAATGTTAGCCTTATATTGCTTTTACGAAGTAAAAACTAACAAGCAAGTAATGGCGCACAATCCGATAGTTGAATCATTTAAGGAACATATAGGCAAAGTGATTACCACCTCCCCATCGCCATTTACCGGCTGGCTGAAACCAATACTACTGGACGTAGAAGAAGGCAAGCTGACTGTAGAGATACTGATACGCCACGACATGCTGAATCCTGCAGGCACACTGCATGGCGGCATAGCGGCAGCCATGCAGGACGATATAGCAGGCGCCACGGTATACACGCTCAACAGCGGCACCATGTACACCACCATAAACAATGTGATTGACTACTTTGCCAACAGCAAACTGGACGACTCCATAATTGTAAAAACACAGGTAATAAAACACGGCAAGCAGATAGTAAACGTGCAGTGCGAGCTATACCGCAAAAGCGATGGCAAAATGATAACCCGGGGGTCGAGCAACCTGATGCGGATAGGGTAATTTAGATATTGAAAGCCTGGTGCATATATGGGATTTCCACTTCAGGGAATCCCTTTTTTATAAGCTTGCCCTGAAACACCTGCTGTACCTCGTACTCACCATGAACCAGGAAAAGCTTTTTTACCTGCTTAGGGTCCTGACAAGCAATAAACTGACAAAGGTCTTCGTAATCGCCGTGCGCGCTCATGGACTTTAGTATCCGTATTTCGGCTTCTACGTCGTAGGGTTCGCCGAAGATGGTTACCTGCTTGCGGCCGCTCATAAGCTTGCCTCCCAGTGAATTTGGCTCGCAATAGCCCACCAGTAATATTGTATTGCGGTTATCGCGGATATTGTTTTTTATATGATGCTTGACACGGCCGGCATCGGCCATGCCCGAGGCAGAGATAATAACACAAGGTTCTTTACGGTCGTTCAGGGCTTTGGACTCTTCGGCCTCTGTAATATAATGCAGGCGCTTAAAATCAAATGGCTCTGCATCGCGCTTCATGTACTCCAGTATCTTTTTATTAAAGCATTCGGAGTGGTCTTTCATCACCTGTGTTGCACGAACAGAAAGCGGACTATCTACAAAGAAATCTATATCGGGAAGCTTCTTATCTATCTCCAGCCTGTTTAGCGCATATACGATTTCCTGGGTACGCCCTACGCTGAAAGAAGGGATAATCAGTTTGCCCCTTTTCTTCAGGCAGGTATCCGCGATAATCTCCAGCAACTTGTTGGCCGTAAGATTGGTATCCTCGTGCAGGCTGCTGCCATAAGTGGACTCCAGCAAAATATAATCGGCCTGGGGAAATTCCTCCGGGGCTATGAGTATCTCATCGTTGTAGCGGCCCACATCGCCGCTAAATGTAATTTTGGTTTGCTTGCCATGCTCCCTGATAGTAAGGTGCACTGCAGCACTGCCTATAATATGGCCTGCATCGGTAAACATAAATGAAGCTTCATCATTCAGCTTTATGGTTTCATGTAAGAGAACTGTTTTAAAAAATGGCAATGCACGCGCAACATCCTCTTGGGTATACAAAGGCTCTATCAATTCATTTCCTTTTGCTTTGTTCCTTCTGTTTATGTAGCGCGCATCCGACTCATGTATATGTGCGGAGTCCAGCAGCAATATTTCGGTAAGGTCCAGGGTACATAACTCTAGATTATAGGAATATTTAAAATGGTAAAAATCAATATGTATTATTGTAATTATTGAGATGATTAGGACTTAGAACAGAGTTTATCTTAGATAAATTAATATCATTAAATCTTTCAATGTTTCCTACTAGTAAATCTTCAAAATCTGAACCAGCATTAACCAAATTAACATCACCATTGTGGTAAATAAAAACATATGCGCTTTGTCTAGATACGTTTGAAGAATAGACCACTTTCAATTCCGCTGAAACATATTTTCTAATGTTGTCAGATAATTCTTGAAATTCATTATCCGTAATTATCAACGAATCTTTTAAGTTTTTATACTTTCTTCTTGGCGTATACTGATAAATTTTCCAAGTATCGAAGATGCCAGCATTATTTTGTAACAATTCCCCCACTTTAAGTATTTCATCCAAGTTTCTTTTAGTCGCAACCGTGCCAATTTTTATTCTTAAATTCTCATACTTCATTTTAAGCTCTTTCGCCGTTTTAAGTATTTCTAAATTTGAATAATTATCCGTTCTCATTGAATTAATCATCTCAGTTGAAATTCCATCAATAGGTAAAGAAATCCAATCACAGTACTTCGCTACTTCGAATAAGATTTTCTTTTTTCTTCCATGTGTCGATAGCACAATATTGTAATCAAGACATTTTAAAAACCTAACGAGTTCAAGGATGTTACTATATAAAAGAGGTTCGCCTCCCGAAATAACAATATTCTCAACACCTAAATTTTTAAATTCTATAAGTGCATTTTCCCAAATTTTAATATTTATTTCAGTACTTCTTTTTTCAATTACCGGCCCAAAACAGAACGGGCAATCCAAATTGCAAATTGTAGTAGGTTCAATGTCTAAGGATTTCAGCATTTTTTGATTTAAAGGGTTTCAAAATAGTCGGCGCCGTAGGACAGTATCTAAAGGGATGAAAGCCAAATTCTTGCAATGATTTTTCCAAAACTGATTTATAAACTTTATAATTCGAAACAACATCGTTCAATAAAATCTGATTCATTTCGTTATATCTGCAAACTTTATTATTACAATTTGTGATTGTTTTTCCTTGTGGCAAAAAATCAGTTTGGTCCAAGAACTCTTCTTTCCCAAACAAATGACAACAGGGAAATCTTTTCGAATCGCTTCCAATTGATTGGATATATTGAGATATCAAACAACTCTTAGAATCATTTGCGGAATCGTAAGTTTGAACCCAATATTCAACATCGCTCCAATCAAGTTTCCCACAATGAGTATGTACAGTTTGCATGCTTGAAATAGCAATCTCCTTTTGGACTGTATGAATATGTTTGAATTGGACAAAATCAACTTTTAGTTTACAGGCAAGTTCATTAATCTTAGCGATTTGTTTCATATCGGAATTAATTCCATTAAAAGAATCTACAATGAAACTAATCCCTATCGCAGGGGTATGTGCCCCCCCTCTAATTTCTATCAGCTTTTGAATAGAGGTAATAATTCTATTAAAATCAGTATTAACAGTTTGATGTAACTTGGCGTGAGCGACTTCATCGGTAGCATCAAGCGAAATTCTGATAAAAGAAAGATCAATTATGTTGAAGTCAGATAAAAACAGTTTAGATAAAAGTAATCCGTTGGTTATAATACCAATGTAAATTGACTTTTCGATAAGAAAATTACAGATACTTTTCTTATCAAAAATATCACATTGTGAATAAATTTCTTTATACAACAAAGGCTCTCCTCCGCCAGAGAAAACAACTGATTTACCACCTGAATCATAAAAGGAATTCAAATATCTCCGCAAATCGGCTGGGGGTATTTTTTTATCATGTCTAAAGTCAAAGGTAAAGCACCATTGGCATTTATGATTGCAGTAATCTATCGGATCTATTTCAACTTGGAAAATAGCAGTTCTTTTTTCAGGTTCATATAGCAGTAAGTTTTCAGGAATTATCTGACCAGCACTAATCCTAGACAATGGATAATTAATTGGGTACTCCATATGTTTTATCTATTAAAGCGATCAGCGCCGCTCTACCTGAAGAGCTTTGTGGGTCGATAAAATTATCTATTTTAAATCCTTCTACTAAGACTGGTATAGTTCTTACGTTACTATGGACTACTCCAACAAAACTAGTTGGTGGTGAATTATTTATTTGAACAAAAGTCAGAGAAGTATATCCAGAAAAAACATTTTTTGCCTTTTTTATGTCTTTTTCTAATGTTGTTCCTTTAAATGGATATTTTAATTTATTTTCAGCATAAGTGGAAATGTCCGATTGAAAAGTAGCAGTGTAATTAGGCTCATCTGCTCTAAATGAAATTCCAGATAATTTGTAGCGCGCTTTCTCAAATGTAATCTCAATGATAGTGTAGTGTGGAGCTTGTGATAGTTCCTTTGAACTTGATTTAATTTTTTGAACCCAAAATCCCTCTAAATAATCATTTCCTAATACGATTCTGCGAAGAAACCTCGTTGAATCAATAAGGGATGTAAGAGTGTATATAAAAAAAGCATTCGCAATAAAAATCAAACCTGCTACAATTATCATTGTTGACATGTTTGGTGATTTATATTTTTCCAACAAGAAACCAGATACACCCGCAAGAGCTGTAGCGGCAGCAGCTTTTAATGCATTATGAGCTGCGTTAATCGTTTTAAACATGTGTTATAACTGTGCTGTTTAAATACTTTGTAATATCTATTCCACTCTTAGAGCCTGCAATTCTAATAACTTCCAAATTTCTTAATAACGATATAACAAAATGATTTTCATTTACATAATCACTATAAATAGGGCCAAAAATAGATTCAATTTGCCCCCTTACTGCTGAATACATTAAGGAAGTATCTAAACTTAACAACAAAAAATCTATATTTAAAAATAAACTAATTAATTCTAATCTCCAAGCAAAATTTAGATTATTATTATCCCCTTTTGATGCTTTTTTTAAATAGCTCAATATCCTTTCATCATAAGACCAATAATCTAGTTGATCAAAATCCTTACTTATCCTATTGAAGATTGGAAGATACTGATCATAAGTAGCCCTAAAAACTTGGCTCCTTTTTTCGAGAAGACCCATTTCCGATTGATATAAATTGGGATTAGTCTTTACATTAAGAAGTTCTTCAAGTTCATTTATTTCCAATGGAAGGAAAGCTACATATTTCCAATTCTGCGCAATAAATTTTACACGCTCGTAATTCGTAGAAATAAAGATATCATTTAAGTAAAGTATAAAATTTAGTAGGTCTAGGATTGTCTTAGCACATAGATAGTTTATGATAGTTTGATTATTTGAAGCGCGTATGAAAAGCAAATCATACCACCCCTTCTCTACTAAGTTATCCAGTATTATTTTTTTGTCAAAAGGGATATTGGAAATTGGATTTAAAACTTCATTCAACTCAATACCAAATAATCTATGTGCATCAAATAAATCATATCCCCATGATTTCAATTTTGCTTGAAATGTTTCAAGTTCTCTGACACCCCTAATCCGGAAGCCGATCCTCTCTGGTTCAAGGATATTTGACAACTCAGCCTTCAAATGATTTTGAAGTAAAGAAATCTTTTCAACGGTAAGTTTCTTCTTTGAGATGCCAACAAAATCTACGTCACTATGCTCATTTTGCTCACCTAATGAATAGCTTCCAACAATATATATTCCCTCCAGGCCAGAATTATTAAACCATTGCTCTAAATTTCGTTTTATTGATGCCAACATCTTGTCAAAAATTTTTATTTTCAATTTTTACATAATAAACTTCTAGATTAAATGAATATTCAATTTCACCATCAATAGAGTAAGTGTCAAAAAGTATTCCAGCCTCATTTAAATATTCTTCGTTCTCTTCATTTGTAGCGGCATACGATGATGAAAGCATGCTTTTTAGAAAATGATCCTTTGAAAATCTTTGCTTAATAGTATCAACCAAATAATAATTGACCTTATTTGGTGAAAATATATTGTCGAAAAACTGCTTGCCAATATTTAATCTTATCTGCTGTTTCTGTTTGGTACCATATTTATAAAACAAAGCCATTATTTCCTTTGCTATATCATAGCTCATATCCCAATGGTACCATATTAATATGATTACCCCATTGATCTTTAAAACTCTATAAAATTCTCTTTTGGCTTTTTCTGCATCAAATAGATGGAAAGCTTGCGCGGATAGAGCAATATCATAAGTATCACTTAAAAGACCAGAATCTTCTGCAGGTTTATTGATGAGAACTACATCTCTTGTATCGCGATACTTTTTTTGAGAAAAATCAAACATTTCCCTTTCGTATTCCACACCCCAAACTTTATTTCCATTAGATAACAATAGATCCGTAAATTTTCCTGTTCCTAATCCGAATTCCGCCACCAAATCAGTTTGTTTTAATATTCTATTCTGCTTAAAAAATTCAAGCAAACTACGAGGATAATTTGGCCTATATAATTCATAGTTTTGGAACTTACTTTTAAACATTGGGAAACAATTTAACTAATTCAATGTTGCTTAAAATTATCAATAAATTCCGGTTAAGCAGTGCTTCGTTAGCATTTTCCAAAGTTATAAATATCGCCCTTGGACACTTTTTCATTAGGCTGTAGGATAATCCTTCTTCAAATCTATCTTGAGTGTACTTGATTGCTGTAGGAATATTATCTAGTGGAAGTGGAAACGGAGTAGTTGATTGTTTGAACGTTGCCCTTTTTAAAACTACTTTATGATTAGCCACCAAATGAACAACCAAAACTGGCACTTTTACTTTGTTTAGAAACTTAAACAGCCTTTCACCTAATACTCCAACTCCAGTTAACTCAATGATTTGAAGAACACTTGTTACTTTAGAGGCATTAATAAATTTATTCTTGCAGAGTTTTTCCTTTTCCATTGTTCCATCACCAAATTGATTTCTGATATTATCAATTGAAAGATAATCAGCCTTTTCATGATTTTTTAGTAACAAATTGGCTATTGTGGTCTTTCCCACACCAATGTTTCCTATCAAGATAATTTTCATTATTAAAAATTAAATCTAAAGTCAGTTCCTGAATGATTTTTAGCAATCTTAACTAAGTACAGAAATGCTGATGCACAAGATATATTATTTAATTTGCACATAACCTAATGTGCTAATATTATTTATACCCTTAGCAATTTTTTTTTATTACCCAAATTTTTCAGTAATAAATATATAGACTAACAGATTTTAAATGTCTTAATTTCAGAATATATTCCATGCACATCTGTGTTTTGCAGAATTTGTGTAAATTTATGGATCCTATCTACTTATTTCTTGTTCGTTGAGCTTGCCTTTCTGTGAGCGTAGTTGTTCCATGGAGTCCTGTTGGTGTTCTTTTCAATCTCCCTCTTTTGCTCTTTAGCGCCTGCTAGTATTCCTCTTTCATAATCGCTCCCCTCGCTCAAGCTGCCCTTCAGCTTCTTGTAGATCTCCGGCTGGAGCGAGCTTGTAGCCGTCGTTGAAGCCCTTGATGTAGTTGGGCTGCTGCTCCATTTCAGAATGTTTCCCTTGCATGGCTCTAAATATATTTCATGATCGACTCCCTGACTAAAGTATCACCTTGTGCATGTGCTTGGAGTAGGCCACCTTACCTGGGTCGCGGAGCTCCTGGAATATTGACCTGCTCCTGATGTTAAACCGCCTCATGGCCGTTGCCGCGTCCATCCACCGATCCTCTCTAGCGCAATTAAACCCAAGCAATTCCTGCAAGAGGGACATAGCGACGGAACGGTTCGGGGAGCTTTACCTGCTCCCAAAACGGTATAAGGCCGCAATGATCTATATGCGCATGGGACAATACAAGAAAATCAACATCCTTTGGCTCGAAGCCAAAGTCACGGTTCAGGCGATCGGCCTCTTTGGGGTTACCCTGCACCATGCCGCAATCGAGCAAAATTTTGGTTCCGCTTTCCAGCTCCAGCAAGTGCTTGCTACCTGTAACCATTTGCGCTGCTCCGTGAAAGGTAATCTTCATATCCGATGTATTTTACCGCAAGGTACCAATAACACCGGCAATATGTCACCTCATTGACGAAAGTCATTTGCGGATATGAATATCGTCAGTCTGCCCGGGAAAAGACGGCTCCGCAAGTGATAAATGCCCCAACAGCGCCAATGCCATTTGCAAGGCCATCGTACAGGTCGAAGATTCTATCCTGTGTAAATGCGCCCTGGCAAACCTCTATGCCGAAGCCAAAGAGAATAGTAGTAATGAGCAACAGGTACTGCACACTTTGGGAAGGAAGCGCTACCCTGCGCACTCCCCTGCCAGTATCGTGGCCGGCAGCATAAGCCAGCAGGGCATACTGAATAAAGTAGAATACAAAATGTACGAACTTATCGAACTGGAAAATAGTGATGGAAGGCAGATCTTTGCCCGGCAGAAAAGACAGCACCGCGATAAGCAGCGTCCATGCAATGGCGGGAATGTATCTGGTGCGGAACATAAAATTTGTATGGCGTAAAACTACTGCAAAATGAGCGTGCGCGAAACGGCAGCAGCAGAAAAAAGGAAAGCCGCCCATTATGAGCAGCTCCTATATCTTGATTCGGTTAGATTAAAAAAAACGGGGTGAGGAAAACCCTCTCTCTTAAACCTCAGCCCCGTCTGTACCTGACTCTTATTCGCTACGAAAGCGAAATCTCTTCACCTATGAAACCTTTGAGGGTCTTGTCAGGGAGAATAGTTTTAAAAAAAACGGGGCGAGGAAAACCCTCTCTCTTAAACCTCGGCCCCGTCTGTACCTGACTCTTCAGCGCTTTTTACAGCACGATTTCTTTACCTATGAAACCTTTTTTTGTCAGTGAGAATGATTTAAAAAATAAAAAAACGGGGTGAGGAAAACCCTCTCTCTTAAACCTCAGCCCCGTCTGTACCTGACTCTTATCCGCTTTATGAAGGCGGAATACCTTTTCCTATGAAACCTTTGAGGGTCTTGTCAGGAAGAGTGGTTAATTTTAAAATAAACAGGGTGAGGAAAACCCTCTCTCTATAAAACCTCACCCTGTATGCGTTCTTTTACGCCACCATTTGAGCGTTTGTTACAGCATTTCTAAAATAAATTTCAAGATATTTCAAAACACGTCTTAAAGATTGATTATCATTAACTTATGTGTATTAATGAGCAATAATTATGGAAGAATTTTGTAGCGAAACTTTTAGTCTTAAATGATTTAGGTGAGAAGCCAGCTAAAGCCTTATTGAACGAAGCCCTGTAAAGGTACCATACGATGTAGTAATAGATGGTAAAGACACCATAACTAATGCAGCGCGATAGACGAAAGGCTATATATAATGAAAGTGCTTGGCCAGCTGCCAGGCCCAATCCATGGCAGCGAACAGGAAAATAAGGAGCAGAAGCGATTTGTGCCGATGCAGGTAGTCCTCAGATTTTTTGAAGGCCAGATAGAAGTTTGGCTTTTGTGTAGCGACATCTACTATAAGGTATATAGCAGCAAGGAAAGCCACTACAATAGCTATAATGGAAACCGGGTTATGGTAAACGGCGCCCTGCAGGTCACCCTCCAATAGCTTATAGACGCCATGGCCTGTATTACAGGCAGGGCAGGGCAGCCCTGTGGCCTGCCTGAAAATACAAAGCGTCCTGCCCGGCTTATCCAGGACAGGACGCAATAAGAAAAGCGCAGTACATGCGGCCAATGGCAATAAAATCACCAGTATGTAAAACCTCTGTACTTCGCCAAGTTTGCGCATAGCGCTTTATTAGTAGTGAATTATAGTGAGTAGTTTGTTCAGATTCACTTCTTTGGTTTTATTCATAATAACAAACCAATCTATTATAGTCCAGAAGCCCAGGCCACCGCAGGTAAAAAGTTTGGCAAGACCAAGACCTGTTTGCCCCAACATAAATCTATCTACGCCAAAAGAACCGGCAAATATGGATACTATCAGCAAGGTTGTAGGATCCTGAAATGACAATGTTTGTACTGCAAAAGCCTTTGTATCTTCTGTCCTGGTAAGTAAATCCCTTACAACGTGCATTTTTTCTTCAGGAAAAAATTTGCCGTTGTTGATAAGGAACATATCCGCTTTTTGACTATCCATGTTTGGGTAAAGTTTAGGATTGTAATATTATGTATTTTATACAAATAAAAAAGTCCTGTTGCATTGCTGCAACAGGACTCCGTAAACCGCGATACGGTATTGTTTAACCCAACAGGGTTGCTTTTGCTTTTTTCAGTATCTCCTCCACCCTATCCGCTGTTGCCGCTTCGGCATATACACGCAGTACCGGCTCGGTACCGCTGGCGCGTATCATCAGGGTTTCACG
>DLGO01000138.1:19767-29074 GCA_002482725.1 Bacteroidetes bacterium UBA7692
CGTCCTGCAGGTAGTATTTCCAGCCATCAAGGTCTTCCAGGTTGGTAACCGCAATATCGCCGAATGCTTTGTATACACCGCTTTTGCAGTTGGCTACTATCTCTTGCTTTTTGCTTTCTTCCAGGTGCAGGTCCAACCTGTTGTAGCTGAATGCACCAACTACATCATACACTTCCTGTATCAATGCTTCCAGGGTAGTATTGTTTTTGGCAATGTGCTCTACCAATACCAATCCATCCCATATACCATCGCGTTCCGGTATGTGGCCTTTTACGGCTATGCCACCACTTTCTTCGCCACCTACCAGCACATCTTCGTTCTGCATTATTTCGCAGATATACTTGAAGCCGATTTTGGTAACCTCAACATCAAGGCCATACTGTGCGCATAGCTTTTTCACTTTGTTTGATACAGAGAAGGCGATTACCACCTTCCCGCTCATACCCTTGTATTTGTGCAATACGTGTATCAGCAACAAAATAATATGGTGCGCATCTACAAACTCGCCCTTGCTATTGTAAAGGCCAATACGGTCTGCATCGCCATCGGTAGCTATGGCCAGGTTTATGTGCTTGGTCTCTTTTATATAGTTAGATAGCTCCAGCAAATTTTTGTGGATAGGCTCCGGTGCCTGTCCATAGAACGATGGGTTGTACTCGCAATGCAACAGGTCTGCATGTGGCATCAAACGCGGGAACACATTTTGGCCTGCGCCATACATAGCATCGTAGGCTACTACAACATCCGACTCATTAATAGCCTCCAGGTCAAAGTACGAAGAGGCGTGCTCAAAGTACATGCCCTCCAGGTCTACTATTGTCAGCAGCTTGCGCTCTATCCAATACTCCAGCGAAAACTCTGTGGTAGCATGCTCTGCTGGTATCTTGTCTTCTATCTCTGTAATATATTTCTGTATCAGCGGCCCACCGAATTTTGACTTCAGCTTGTAGCCGTTGTATGAAGGAGGGTTGTGGCTTGCCGTAAATATTACACCCAACTCGCAGTTCAGGTTTTTGGCACCCAGCGAAATCATTGGCGTGCTTACAAAGTTCTTGTCGTAGAACACCCTGATGTTGTGCTGGCAAAAAACATTGATGGCGGTAAGCGCAAACAGGCTGCCACCAAAGCGGCAATCGTACCCTACTACTATAGCAGGGTCGGGGTTGTTCTGCAACACCCAGTCAGCAGTGGCTTTGGCCACGCGTGCCACATTATCTGTTATAAAGTCTTTACCTATAATGGCGCGCCAGCCATCCGTACCAAATTTTATTGACGACATATTCTATTCTTTAATCTTTGCGAATTAAACAAAAATGGGCAATAAGTATGGTAAAATACCTATTGCCCATGTTAGATAATCGTTAAGAAAGCTCAACCTGCGGTCCAGTTGCCAGTATTATCAGGTTTAGCCGTTGCATCACCAAGGGCGTATGCAATACGCCCCTACAAAATACATCACACGAGAGATTGGAGCCGGTCCACTCCAAATATTACTGCATATTGTAGAATACCTCGTACTCGTAATTGATGGTCTTTTTGCCATTGCCTTTCAATGTTACCTCCCATTTGATCTCAGAATCCGAGTTCAGGTTGTTGTAGTAGTTTTTCTTTTTGGACACCTTGCCATTATCGGTCTGGCTCAATACTTCGCCCTGCAGGTTTTTGGTGATGCTGATGGTAGCCTCTTTGTCCTGAAAGTTCTCTACCGTGATGGTGCCTTTCAATACAATTTTGCCATATACCACTTTGCCCACTTTCTTCTCGTTGTCGTTTTTGCTTTTCTCCTCCTCCACACATTTCATGGTAATGTCGATAGCTTTTGACAGGCGTACATTGGTGGTAGCGCCATTGGGCGTGTACTTCAATTCATCCTGAGCCAGGAACTGGTCTTTTTCGTTCAATACCATAATAGGCGCTGTGGTAAAAGGAACACCCGAAGCATTCTTAATTTCAAGTGAGTGGAACACATCATATTTGTTCTCCTCTGGGTTTACGTACCTGGTGTTAAAGAAACTTACATAATCAGGGATAGTGCCTTCGTATTTGTCTTTATACTCCAGTTCTTTTGAAAAGATAGGGAAGTTGCCTTTGCCGTCTTTTGGCAAAGAAATCTTGCCCAGTTTATATATGTACAGGTCGTTTGTTTTTTCGCCTTCTGTTTCAAAGTTGTATTCAAAAGCAGGGGCTGCAGCCACTGCATCCATCATGTACATAGATTTAGCCTGCACGCGCGCATTGCCATAATTTACACCTGCACCTTCGTTCATATTATCAACAGTCAGGTACTCGTAGGTCATAGGATCCAGCTTTTTACCGAAGTGCAGGTTTGGTGCGCCTACTACCAATTCTGTTTCTGCATTATTAATAGCCTCGTTAAAGTTCTCTATAGCCGCCTTCATTTCCAGGCGCGCATTTTTGTCGTCCTTTAGCTTCAGGAAATAGCTCGGTATCCAGTTCATGCCCTGTTGCATGTAGAACTCCTGCAACGCAATCTTATCTGCCGCATTGGTAGCCTGCAACACCGTCATGCGCGCTATGCTGTCCTGCAAGTAGGTAACGTTTTCAGCATCTTTAAACTCTACCTGGTATATCATACTGGTATTTAACCACGATGCACCTTTATCGCTTTTTATTTTTACCATGCCGGTAGGTTGGTAAAACTCCGCTACGGTGCCTGTTAGCACCTTATCGTTGTGCTCCGATATCTTGTAGTAGATGGTAACCTGCTTGCCCACATTGCCAGCAAGGAACTGAGCTACTGTTTCGCAGCGTTTGCTGCTTTTAAGTGTATCGTTGCGGAACTGCAGGTACTTTACAGGATTGTCTTTGGAAGAACCCAGCCAGTAGGTGCCATACAAAGCCTGTGTTGGTATAGGCAACAGGGCGCTGCCGTTTTTCAGGCTCAGGCTTCCCTCTTTGCTGATAAGGGCAGTACCGTTTTTATAGATGGTTAGTTTTTTTGTAGTAAGGGCACTTTGTGCAGATACAGAAAGGCCCGCACAGGCAAGGGCAGCAAGCAAAAAGATGTTTTTCATTTATCGTAATTTGAAGTAAAGATGTAACTCTGATTGGTTTCCATAAGGGAAATTTAAGGGTGGGGCGAAAGTTTACATTTATTGGGAAATTTATCCCTCTCGTAAATACGCTAAAAATATTTGAAAACGAAAGTTAATGGTTGCAATTTTTACAAGTATAAATCGTTTATTAAGCTTGTTCTTTTAAATAAGCCGTGAAGGGAAATATTGATATAGTGTAGCTGTGGAGTACCATCAGAATAGGGATAATTTTACCATCAAAATGGTTGCTTATTTGCCATCATAATGGAAATTGCAAGATATTGAGGGTGAAGGGCTAGCAGAGGAAATTGCGCGTGGAAAGTACCATCAAAATTCAGGACGGATTTACCATCAAAATGAGTGTAATACATTGCTTACGCGAGATGGTGGGTGGAGACACCCACCACGGCGGAAGAGTTAAGCCATGCAATGAAACTTGGGTATGATATACGATTGGAAGCACCATCAGAATTGCTCTGATTCTACCATCAAAATGGTTGGTTATTTACCATCATAATGAAGATTGCAAAGTATTGAGGGTGAGGGGTTGGTGGAGGAAGTTGAGTGTGGAAAGCACCATCAAAATTCAGGATGGGATTACCATCAAAATAGGTATAATACCTGGCTTACGCGTGATGGTGGGTGAAGACACCCACCACGGCGGGGACTTCAATTTTAGTTAGGGCGCTTGTGTGTTCAAAGACGCGATAAATCGCGTCTCTACATGATCCTGACACTTGATGCAGTGTAAATGTAGGGCTTACGCTCGCTAAGTCGTTGCAGCGCAATGCCTCTACAGAATTCGAGGGTGGTCGATTTTACCATCAGAATGGTGATTGATTTTACCCTCAGCTGAAGTGATATTTTACCCTCAATGTTAGAAGGAAAAATACCCTCATCGACAAGAGAGATTTGGCAGATTGGAGGGGTGAAAATTTACCCTCAAGAATAAGATCGGGGAGAAGGATAAAAATACCCTCATTGTGAAAAAGGTAAGTAATTGATAAATAAGGTAAAATGAATGAATTTGGTGTTTTGGCTCACCATCAGAATTACCCTCGTGAATAGATAGAATTTACCCCTCAGCAGCAAGCTGTTAAAAGCAAAAAATGAATTAAAAAATATACCATCAAAACTACCCTAATGAATAACCATCAAAACCAATGTAAACAGTACCCTCATCGACAGCCTTTGTTTTACCCTCAGCTTTACCCTCTTTTTTGAGGGAGCATGAACGCACGCGGGCGGCTGTTGTGCGACAGGGATGGCAATGGAAAGCCCGGAACGCAGCGCAGCGGAGTGAGGACTTGCAATGAACAGCCCGGCCGCTGCGGGGTGGGTTGAGGAGTGGCCGCAGTGGGTCGCCGTGATAAATGTATTGAGAAACAAAGTATTATACCCTATTATTTTAGTAGACTATGATTATTTTATCCATATTTGCATACTTTCAATTACAGTATGAAACTAAATCGTGAAATCGGCCTGGCAGGTGGTATCGCTCTTGTGGTGGGTGGTGTAATTGGTATGGGAGCCTTTGTGCTTATCCCTTTGATATGCTCCAAAGCGGGCGGCGCAGCATGGCTGTCGATAAGCGTGGCGATGGTACTAAGCTTGGTGAGCGTGTTTCCCCTGATACAACTGGCAAGCGCTATACCCGTAGCAGGCGCGGGGTTCGAATACGGCCGCAGGCTGATATCTACGAGGGTGGGTGTGCTGCTTAGCTGGTGGAGCATTATAGGTGGTGCGGCAGGGCTGGCACTGGTGGCCTATGGTCTGGTAGAGAGCTTTGCAACTTACCTGCCTGCATGGGCCAATTTGCATTTGGTGGCACTGGCATTAATACTGCTGTTTTACCTGGTGTACCTGAGCGGCGTAAAAATACTGGCGGTGTTGCAAATAGTACTGAGCGTGCAGATGCTGCTGGCCATATTCCTGTATGCATTTCCCGTTATGGCAGAGTATGGTGGCAATGCGACTTTTACGCTACCGCAAAACAGCAATTTTTTGATGGCCATTATCCTGTCCTTCAACATTTGCCTGGGCCTGCAGATAATAATAGAGCTGGGCGAAGAGATGCAAAGCCCGGAGAAAAACATACCGCTATCGCTGGTAATCGGCTCGGGCATCATCCTGTTCCTATACCTGATAATAATGGTGGCCTACTCGGGCATTGTAGGTGCAGACAAGCTGGAAAGCAGGCCAGACCTGGTACTAACGGCAGGCACCCTGCTGCCGGGCTGGGCAATACTGTTTATACGCATGGGTATCATCAGCGCGGCGCTCACTAGCTTTAACGGTGCGGCCATAGCCATACCGCGCGAAATTTTCGGGTTGGCGCGCGCAGGCATAATGCCTGCGGCATACGCCAAAATAAACGACAAGGGCAATCCGCAATATGCCATATCGCTGTTTTTTGCCATTACCTGCCTTATATTCCTGGCAGGCTACGGTCTGGAAAAAGCGGGCATATTGGGCGAGCTGTTTGACAAGGATATTATAGAGTTTTATGGCTTTGTAACCATAATGGGTATAATGCTCTTAACGCTGGGCATAAGCATAGCAGCATGGCGGCTGCCAAAGGTATTGCCCGAAAGCTATGCCAAATCCTATATCCGGTTTTCGCCGCGCTGGCTGCAGTTTTTTGTTATTGTATCCATTGCCACATCGCTGTTTCTTTTAATACTGGTAAGCACCAAATGGCTTATACCTGCCATATATATTATAGTAACCGCAACTGTGTTGCTGGCTTTCAAAAAACATTTTAAAACCGCTGAATTATAGAAAGCGAATTGCTAGATTGAGCCACAACACAAACAGAACAAAAACGAACATGCACTTACCATTTACCAAGGAGGGAAAAACAAAAGAAGAAATAACGGCTGCGCTGAACAACTACGGGCAACAGGATGCTGACTGGCGCAGGGGCCGCACATTCAGCCTGGTATTTTACCCTGGCCCGGAAGTAGCCGAAGTGCTGCAGGCTGCCTACCAAAGGTATTTTTTTGAGAACGGGCTGAACCCATCGGTTTTCAAGAGCCTGAAAAATATGGAGAGCGAGGTGATATCGATGACACTGAGCATGCTGAACGCGCCGGACAGTGCCGTGGGCACCATGACATCGGGCGGAACAGAAAGCATAATATGCGCCGTAAAATCGGCCAAGAAATACGCAAAAAGCAAAGGTAAAAATGTGTTGCGCGGCAACATAGTAATGCCCGACACAGCCCACCCTGCCTTTAATAAAGCGGCAGACTACCTGGACCTGGAAGTGCGCATAGTACCCTGCAAAGGCGACGACCTGCAACCCGACCTTGAACAGATGAAAGCATTGATAAATGCGGACACCGTAATGGTGATAGGCTCCAGCCCTGCGTACCCCCACGGCTACATAGATCCGCTGGCAGCCATCAACAAAATAGCACAAGACAATGATATTTGGTTTCACGTAGATGCCTGTGTGGGCGGCTATATACTGCCGTTCCTTGAAGAGTTGGGGCACAATGTACCGGTGTTCGATTTCCGCCTGCCGGGCGTACACTCCATATCGCTGGATATACATAAATATGGCTACGGACCAAAGGGCTCTTCGGCTGTGGTGTACCGCAACTCCGAAATGCGCAAAAAACAATACTTTGTTTACACTGCATGGCCGGGTGGCTTGTATGCATCACCATCAGTTTCGGGCACACGCCCGGGCGGCGCTATAGCAGGTGCATGGGCAGTGATGAATTTTATGGGCAGAAAAGGCTACCTGGATTACACTGCAAAAACCATTGCCGCTTCTAAAAAAATACAGGATGCCGTAAACAAAACCGAAGGGCTGAAAGTAGTAGGCAATCCGCTGACACCGGTGTTCTCCTTTATGTCGGAAGGCAAACTGGATATATACCGCCTGGGCGATGAGCTATCGGCGCTGGGCTGGCACCTGGACAGGCAGCTGATACCGGCCAGCCTGCACCTGACCGTATCTTACGGCAACGTGGCATTTGTAGACGACTTTATCCGCGACCTGNNGACCTGGATATTAGTGTAAAGAAACTATCGGAAAAATCGATAAGCAATATAGCAGACGGGCTGAAGCAAGGCATGGTAAAACAAGCTGCTAAAGTGCTGCCCGAAGCATGGATAAAAAAACTATCGGCAGGCTCTATACAAAGCGTATCCAACGATACGGGCGAAAGCGCCAAAACTGCGCCGCTATATGGCCTGATGGGCGAACTGTCGGGCACAGGCACGCTGGACGAAATGGTGCTGGACCTGCTGGATGCCATGAACAAACCGGCAGCCGGCAACACCACAAAATAAACATTGAATAAAAAGATAAAACCGTAGCGAACAGCAATAAGAAAATGGCCGCAATAAGAACAACCGAAAACGTAGCAGAGATAAACTGGTTTGCAGATATGAGCGACGGGGACACCGCCTACCTGGGCGAGCGCGACCCGCAGCGCCTGAGCACCTACGAGCATTGCCTGGACATACTGCAAACCGCAGACCGCAATGGTTTTAAGGCTGCATTGCTGCCTACTGCCTACGACACAGGTATGGACCCGCTGGCATTTGCCACTGCTGCGCAATCGCACACAAAAGATATACAGACTATAGTGGCGCTGCGCATGGGCGAAATATACCCCACTACCCTATCGCGCATGCTGAGCACGCTAGACCAGGCATCCAAAGGCAGGTTCATCATCAATGCCATATCATCGGACTACCCGGGCCGTAAAGACAGCCCAAAAGAGCGCTACGACCGCACAGCAGAGATACTGGATATACTGATACAGGGCTGGGAAAAAGACGAGATACACTTTGATGGGGAGCACTACAAGCTGCACCTGACATCGGCCCCGGCCAAATGCAAATACAACAAAAGGCCACTGATATACTTTGGTGGCATATCGCCCGAGGCGAAAGAGGTAGCGGCAAAATATGCCGATGTGTACCTGATGTGGCCGGAGCGCATAGAAACCATGCAGGCAACCATAGAAGAGGTATCTGCCATGGCTGCCAAACACGGCCGCGTTATAGACTTTGGCCTGCGCATACACATGATAGTGCGCCCTACAGAACAGGAGGCGCGTGCCTACTCCAGAAAGCTTCTGGAGAAACTGGACGAAAAAGAAGCATTCAACATAAGGGCCAAGCACCAGGATGCTGCTTCGTATGGGGTTTTCCGTCAGGACGAGCTGCGCAAACAGGCCGACAACGAGGGCTTTATAGAGCCACTGGTATGGAGCTATGTGGGCAAGGTATTTTCGGGCTGCGGCAGCGCGCTGGTTGGCAGCGGCGAACAGGTGGCAGAAAAGCTTCACGACTATATGAACATAGGTTTCAGGTCGTTTATACACTCGGGCTTTCCACTGAAGGAAGAGGCCGAATACTTTGGCAAGCTGGTAATGCCACACATGCCTGTGGTGTCGCTGGGCGAACATTACAGGCAGAAAGCTACTGCTAAAATTTAATCAGTACGGCTGCGGATGCGGCTGAGGGTTTCGATGGTCATACCCAAGTAAGATGCGATGATGCCAATGGGCGCACGCTTAACCAATTCCAATTTATTCTGGAACAGGTTTTCATAACGCTCTGCGCTGCTGCTGAACTTGAGCATATAAGTATGCGCTGCCAATGAGTTGTAATGATACTCGGCAATAAGCCTGCCGATGCGCTCCATAATGGGATATGCACTATAAATAAGCTGTAGGTCGCTATATGAAATGCCATAAAGGATTGAGTCTTCCAGCAGCTCTATACTCTCGACAGAAGGCTTGCGGGAGGTAAAGCTGGCGAAGGAAGTAATGAGCTTGCCATCGATAGCAATATCTGTGGTGTACTCTTTGTCCTTTGCCTTATAGAAATTGCGGGCCAGCCCCTTTTCTATATAATACAGGTAATCGCAGGTGTTGCCGATTTTGAGCAGCAAGGTCTTGCGCGGAAGTTCTTTTCTTATTGTAAGCGCTTGGATAAACTCTACTGCCTCGGGAGGTAGCTCATGGAACCGCTGCAGGAAGCTGATAAAAGGTTCGTAATGCGTGTCCGTTTTCATGTGTGCAATTTGACTTTTATCAAAAACAGGAACTATATCCGTGTCCTAGCTTTGTCAATAACGCAATAAAGATAAAATCAATCGTCAATATATGTCCAAAAATGACATTGCATCGCAGGTAATAGCCGATGCCTTTCTGAACTACGCTACCATGACATATGCCTTTGGTGGCTATAGCGAAGCACAGCGCAGAGCAGGTACCCAAAAA
>DLGO01000138.1:29083-41556 GCA_002482725.1 Bacteroidetes bacterium UBA7692
TTCAGGCGGTGTGTGGCAGCCGCAGACAAGTTTGGTGGCATAGTAACAACGCCCGACAATAAGGGCGCGCTGATATGGCTTAGCGGCGATTACTTCCCTATGGGTATAGTAAACGAAATAAATTCGGGCATGCTGGCCATACCGTTTGAAATAGGGGTAAAACCCACGCTGCGCCTGATGGGCCACGAACAGGACAGCGAGGTATGGATAAAGAAAAACAGCAGCAGCAAAATGGGCTATATATGGTGCGTGGGCGTGCTGGAAGAAATGCGCGGCAAGGGACTGAGCCGCGTGCTGATAGAACAGAGCATAGCAGATATGAAGGCAGCAGGCATAACAGACTACTGGCTGAAAACAGAAGACCCGAAGAATGTAGAAGTGTACAAGAAGCTGGGATTTGACATGAAGCGGGAAATAATGGTGAAGCAGAGCGGATTGCCCACCTGGTTTTTTAATAAGAAATAAGTATAAACAAACTACTAAAGGCAACAACTACCAATTAACAAACATAGCATGAGCAAAACAGGTTTTTCTATAAGCGAGTACCACGACATAAAGCCCATCTACAAAAAGCTGGAGCATCTGGTATCGCTACCACTACAGCACATAGCCCCGGAACAAATGGAGAAGTATCTGGAATACTTTGAAACCAAGTGTAGCAAGTCGAAGGCGATGATGGAGCAGGGGAAGAAGTATATACCGGGAGGTGTGCAGCACAACCTGGCATTTAACTACCCCTTCCCTATCGCCTTTACCAAAGCCGAAGGCGCATACCTGTACGATATAGACGGAAACAGGTACATCGACTTTTTGCAGGCAGGCGGGCCAACGGTGCTGGGCAGCAACTATGAGCTGGTGAAACAGAAATCCATAGAGCTGATAAACGAATGCGGACCATCGACAGGATTGTTCCACGAATACGAGCTGAAGCTGGCAGAGATCATTTGCAGGCACATGCCATCAGTAGATATGTTCCGCATGCTGGGCAGCGGCACAGAGGCTGTAATGGGCGCATTGCGATTGGCGCGCCTGGTAACCGGCAAAAAGAAGATAATAAAAATGGGTGGCGCCTACCACGGCTGGAGCGACCAGATGGTTTACAGCCTGCGCATTCCGGGCACATTTATCTTTGATGCCAAGGGGATACCTTTTGCCAGTTCGTGGCATACACAATCGGTAGCGCCCAATAATATAAAAGCACTGGAATGGACCATGCGCGCCAACCAGTTGCGCGGAGGCACGGCAGCTGTAATACTGGAGCCAATGGGACCCGAAAGCGGCACTTACCCATTGTACAAAGAGTACTGCCAGCAAGCGCGCGAGCTATGCGACAAGTATGGTGCGCTGTTGATATTCGATGAGGTGGTAACTGCATTCCGCATAGGCATGAGCGGCGCACAGGGCTACCTGGGTGTAACACCCGACCTTACCATATTCGGCAAGGTAGTGGCAGGCGGCTACCCATCGGCAGGCGGTATAGGCGGCAAGCGCGAATACATGCAGGGACTGGCCGCAGGACTGGAAGGCGGCAAAAAGGTGAAAGTAGGTGGAACCATGGCTGCCAACCCACTTAGCTGCTGCGCGGGCTACCACACCCTGGCAGAAATAGAAAGGACGCAGGCCTGCGAAAAAGCAGGCTATGCAGGCGACAGGATAACCAGAGGATTGAATACCCTGATAGAGCAATACAAGTTGCCATATATAGCATTTAACCAGGGCGCTATAGTACACCTGGAAACCGCAGGTACACTATATGTGAAACTTAACTACCTGAAAATAAAGAGCGCGCTGAAAGAAATAGATGCACGCAAAAAACTGATGGAGCAAATGGGCGCAGCATTTATGGCAGAGGGTATTGTAACCCTTGCAGGCAGCAGGTTGTATATGAGCATGGCCGATACCGACCCTGTGATAGACGATGCGCTGAACAGGTTTGAAAATGTATTCAAGCACATTAACAAGTAAAAGAAATGGAAGTACAAGAGGCAAAGAATATGGTGTGTGCGGCAGGCAAGCAATTGCTGAAAGAAGGCCTGGTGGCGCGTACCTGGGGCAATGTGAGCGTGCGTATAGATGAAGACCACATGGTGATAACACCAAGCGGCAGGATGTACAACGAACTGACACCTGCAGACATGGTGTATGTGAACATCCATACCCTGAAATTTGAGGGCAGCATAAAGCCATCGTCGGAACTGAAGCTTCATTGCCAGGTTTACAAGACAAGGCCGCACATTAACTCGGTGATACATACCCACCAGATGTATGCCTCTATAGTAGCCGCTGCGCAAAAAGACGTGGAGATAACGGATAAAGAACAGCAGCGCATATTGGGAGGAACTGTGATAAAAGCAGCGCCATACGCATTGCCGAATACAAAAAAGATAACTGTAGAAACAGCGAAATCCATTGAGGCATCCAATGCCGCGCTGATGTCGAACCATGGCGCGGTATGCATAGGCACCGATCTGGAGGCAGCATTCACTGTAGCAAGAACTCTGGAGCTGGCCTGTGCCTCATTTATTGAATCGAGAAAACAAGCAGCAGCATGAGCAGAGAAGAAGAAATGATAAAAGCACTGCTGGGCGCTCCCACCTATTTTGAATCGCAGCAGGAAGGCTACCGCAGCTGGGGCAAGGTAGAGGTGCAACAGATAGCTGTAAGGACAGAAGGAGGCTATTTATTGGCTGATATTGCCGGCAAAGGAAAGTCGCTAACCGAAAAGGATATCCAGTTTATCACTGATACTTCCGGTACTTTTCCGCAACTGTTTAAGAGCAGAAAACGCATAACTACCATACTCGTGACACAGCAACAATATGCCGCACAGGTAAAGGAAGAAATACCCCCTATACTGGACGACCAGGCACAATTGCTTGGGGTAACCGTGCGCATAGCTAAAACGGATACGGATTTGTTGAAAGCCCTAAGCAGTAGGTTTGCAGCCATAGGCAGCAATGGTATAAGCACTTGCATTGGCAGTAGCATAGAAGACGCATACGTGGCAGCACAGCTACTGGAAAAAACAGCGAAGGTTTTTGTGGAAGCAAAGGCTTTGGGCGGAGCAATACCAATCAATAGGATTGAGGCATGGTTTATGCAGCAGTACTATCAATTGAAATACTCGAAAGAGGCGGGTAAGAATAAGTAGTTACCTAGAACTGAAGGTACACAGGCATTACAGGCTCGGCTTGCTTAAACTGTACTATGATAAATATTATAGCAATAGCAAAGGCGGCCTTGAATACCCAATGAGATGGAGCCATGTTATCGATGATTTTTTCGCACCATGACTGAGGCGTAAAATGCAACACATAACCAAAGGCAATAACACCCAGCACAGTAGCGTAATTCTGAACGAAGAGTGCACCGCCTGCCCAGTAGAAGTTGGTCGCAATCTGGTTGATCATGGTTAATGCAGAGCCAATGGTTTCTGCCTTAAAGAATATCCAGCAGAAGCAAACAAAATGGAAGGTCACGAAAACGCTAAGCACCTGCTGCCACATGGGTACTTCGGAGCGCAACTTTTCTTTGATGCCCATAAGCTCCATCCAACCTTTGTGCAGCGCCAATGCAACGCCATGCAGCAGCCCCCAGAAGAGGAAGTTCCAGCTGGCACCGTGCCAAAGCCCGCCCAGCAACATGGTAATCATCAGGTTGATATAAGTGCGTATCTTACCATGACGATTGCCACCAAGGCTGATGTAGAGGTAATCGCGCAACCAGGACGAAAGCGACATATGCCACCTGCGCCAGAACTCTGTGATATTGAGCGATTGGTAGGGAGAGTCGAAGTTCTTATTGATATCGAAGCCAATCCACTTAGCCATACCAATGGCCATATCGGAGTAGCCGCTGAAGTCGCAATAAATAACCAGGGCATAGCCATAGACCGCAAACAGGCATTCCATACCCGTGTGCCGAGAAGGGTCATCGAAGACATACTTTACCAGGTTCAAGTAGATGTAGTCGCTGATAACCACCTTTTTGAAAAGCCCCGTAAGCATAAGGAAAAGGCCTTCTGCTACCTGACGGCCATGTATCTCTATGTCCTTCCTTATCTGTGGTATAAAGTCGTGGGCACGAACAATAGGCCCCATCATTAGCTTAGGGAAGAATGAAAGGAAGAAAAGATAATCGATAAAGCGCCTTACCGGAGTAAAACGACCTCGGTAAACATCGATAGTATAGCTCAGGTTCTCGAAGGTATAAAAGGATATACCTACAGGTAGGTATAGGTCTATGAGCGTAAAGTTGCCTGCACCTATATCGTTCAGCGATTGAAGGAAGAGGTTGGTGTACTTGAAGTAAGCTAAGAGGCCAAGGTTGAGGATGATACTGATAATAAGGAGCAGCTTCTTTCGTTTCTTATCCTCTGCCTCATGTATCCAGTTGCTGAGGTTAAAGTCGACCACAGCTGCAATGAGGATAAAGGCCACGTACCAGCCGCATGCTTTGTAAAAGAAGTAGAGAGAGAAGCCTGTAACGATTGCTATGCGCAGAGTTTTGGTTTTGTACACCAAGCGGTAAACCAAGAGCAGCAACATGAAAAAGTAGAAAAAGAAAGCGCTGTTAAAGAGTAATGGATCCTCTTTATGGTATACAAACTGTTCCGCTAATTTATGCCAGTCAAAGGCCATCGCTGATTAAGGGTTTGAAGTAAGGTAATTGTTATAGCTGTCCATTAATGCCCTGTACAGCAGTTCGCCATGAATGCTGTAGCCGAGTTTGCTGAAATGTACCCTACGAGAGTCAGTCATACCCGCTGCATGCCACTTGCCCATGCTTGCTTCGCCACCCATGACGGCGTACCAATCGTACCAAGGCAGGTTATGCTGCACTGCCAATAGTATCTGTGCATCGCGCACTACTGCTATGGCAGGGTTCACTTTGTAGGCAGTCCTTCGCTTTACGCGGTAGCCGATATAAGACTCCGGTAATACGGACATGAGTATAGTCGCATTCTTACAACTGGCTTTGATGGAAGTAACCAGGGAATCCATTTGGCCATAAAATACATTGGCATCGAAGTTCTTTGAGTTATAGGCCTCATTGGTTCCCATGTCGAGGATGATAAGATCAGGGTTGGCAGCTGCCAGTTGCTCCATAAAATGCTCGCCGTGGAGGTAATGCCTGAACTCTGCCCCATTAACACCAATAGAATGGTACAGCACACCCGGATTGTCGTTGGAAGCAATGGCACCATATATCATGGAGTAGTTCTGCATTTCGCGGATGCGCCAGTTCTGTATACGGAAACGGTTGGGATTATCGTACACCATAAACTGAGATACAAACTCAGGCGTAATGGTATCGCCAACCTCAGCACCTAAAAGCCGACCGGCAGTATCTACCAGCTTATAATCGTAGTTACTATCTATCCATGAATTATGGAATAGTGTAAGCTTAGTAATCGGGGAAGCTATTATATCCTGTGGCTTGAAAGAAAACTCTACGTAGGCATTTGAATCTGTGGAGTATATGGTATGCCCGCTGATGCCTGTGGGCAGATTGTTGGCACCCGTGTAGGCATTGCGCTTACCCAGCCAAGCCGCATTGGATGAATTACTATAATCCACCGGACCGTTGGTTTTAGAAACCCTGTAAGGGAATATCAATCCACGGCCGGAGTTGCCAAAGGAGTTTTGAAAGTTCTTGCGGAGCGGGTCGGTGATATGTCCCGCCTGTATGTGCGAATCGCCTATATGCGCTATGGATACCTGACGTTTCTGTCCATTCTGCAATTGCTTCAGCTTTGGGAACAATGTGCTGTACAATATACTGTCGTTATGGATTACAGACAGCTCACTTTTGATGAAAGGGAACCTGGATAATAAACTTTGCAGCGAGCTGCTATCCTGCTGCGCAGAAAGCTGCAGCATGGCTATCAGCAACAAAATGAATAGAAAATATGACCTCATTTTACCTGTACAGAATCTTTATTGACCGTAAGTAAAACGGATTCCTGTTTCAAAAATTGGTTGTAACCTGTCATCAGGTGGTCGTAGAGAAGATTAGCTATTTTGGCAGCACCGCGGTGGTTTGGGTGGGTATAGTCGGCGTTGGCCAGGGCAGGCTTGGATTCTGCCCAGCCTTTCATAGAATTATAGCCACCCATAGCTTCGTACAGGTTCCAGAAGGCAATACCGGCTTCTTCTGCCAACTTTTGCTGTATGGCAACAAAGCGGGGAATATCCGGCTCGGTCTCCCAAACGCCATCGGTGCGGTAAGACTTATCGTTGACGCTGATAAGCAGTATAGCTGAGTTAGGAAAGGAGGCCTTCACATGCTGCAGCGTTTTACGGAAAGAGCGCTCGTACCAGCTGTAGTCCTGCACATCGTGTGCTACCACATTGAGGCCATAGTGCAGTATTATCAGCTTATAGTTCATCCGCTCGTCGAACCCTTTGTAAACACTTTGCGGAATAGTAGAAAGCGGGATGCCCGAATTGCCCCGGAAAGAATAGTTATCCAGATACAAACCATCTCCATTCTCGAAGCTACAACCATAGAATGATGCAGGCTTTACGGATTTTACTTCGATGTCAATATTCCTGATAACCTGGGAATCGTTGAGTACTACCTCGTTTACTATGGAGGCCGGCTCAAGTTCTTTGGTATAAGTGGCGGAGTCTTCCTTTACCAGAATAGAGGCAGAATCTACATTACCATAATATAACCTGACCGTGCGGAATGGCGCGTACTCCTTAGAGGCAGCGTAAGAAACCTTGGCTCCGGCCGTTGACTCGAAGATATAGCCTGATGGGCCACAGTAAAGGTCTTTGGGAGGCTTGGCATTGGAGAAGTTAAAAGACTTCCAATTGTTGTTGTAGGTGTGCCTGATACTGGGGCGAAAAGATGCTGACACTGATGTGATTGGCACAAAACCAACCCCATTGCCACCAAAGATGTGTTGCAGCATCTTCCTGAGGTCATTGGTAACTAAATCACCTTCAATCATGGAGTCCCCGAAATAGGCAATACGGACGCTTTTGCCGGATTTTCGTGTTTTAAGCGCTTTGAAGAGAACCCCAAGGTCGCCGGCTGCTGTTGCCGATTGGGGCAAATCCGGCTTAACTTTTACGGTATCAACTACAGCCACTCCACTTTTTTCCACAGTAGGAACTCCAGTGGGTTTATGCGACTTTTTGGGCCGCAGCTCGCTAAGGAAATCTATCTTTTTGAGTCCCGGCAATGCCAGTGGCACAACCGACAATATTGTGAATACTGAGGCTGCAAATGCGATGATCAATAAAGGTTCGGAAATCCTGTTTTTCAAGCAGGCGTAAAAATACTAACGGGGTATCTTAATTTTCTTCAATGTTTGCACATATCTGGGAGATGACGCATATTTTATACGCAGTAAAAAGGCGTAATAATCCTCTTCGTGGTGCTTGAAGTGGCGGTCTTGCCAGGAGCGGTAATAATCAATGGATTCCTGCCAAGTATCGAACTGCATGTAAGCCTTATGGTACCTGAATGCAAAGAGATTATTCTTTTGCATTAAGTATTTGTTTTTCAGCCAGCCTGTTTCCAGTATCACCTGCCTCATGACCACTTCGGGATAGTGAACACCTGACTCGCATATATAGTTAAATACACTATCTATAGTTTGCGCTTTGAGAAAAGAACAGGAAACCAACATAAAAAACAACAATATGATCAACCTTAGTTTTCGCATACGCTTATAGTGAATGTACTAAAAATAGCTGTATTGGCAAAAATTACTTTGTTTCACAGTATGTTAAGCAAGCTTCTAATAGTGTTTGTAAGGGCCTACCAGGTAATGCTGTCGCCGATATTGCCACCCAGCTGCAGGTACACGCCTACGTGCTCGCAATACACGATAGAGGCACTAAGGAAGCATGGGGCTTTTAAAGGAGGCTGGCTGGCGATAAAGCGTATCAGCAGCTGCCATCCGTGGGGTGGTCATGGGTATGATCCGGTGCCATAATTAATTTCAACTTTCGAACACCTACCAGGATAAAAACAAAAAATCCCTTGCCGTATTTCTACCTGCAAGGGATTTTGTGAATTCGATGGGATTCGAACCCATGACCCATACATTAAAAGTGTATTGCTCTACCAGCTGAGCTACGAATTCGTCGTGTTGCTCTTTTTCAAAAGCGGACGCAAATATATGTTTATCTTAGAAATAATGAAATTTATTTTGAGAAAAAACTAAATCATTTTTTCTATTCGAACAAAACCCCTTCTGCCACAAAGGTTACAGCGATCTCCGGTTTTGTAATTGCATTGATTTCTGCCTCCGGTTTTTTAGCATCCTGTGCGTAGTGGCGCAACATCTCAACCGAGGTGGTATCGTATGTAGCCTCGCCCTGTGCATAGAATGTTTTACCTCCGGCATCCTTTGGCACAAAAAAACCATAGTCCTTGAAGTGCATGCGCATAGTTTGGTTGTTTCCCAGGTCTACAGTCATCCAGCATCCTTTTTTCTGGCATACGCTTACTGCTGTGCCTGTTATCTTAACGCTATTCAAAGGCTTGCCATTCATTTTGCTTTCGAGCTGTGTTACAGGAATTGCATTGTCCTTAGTAACAACCGTACCAAAACCACCGGCAGCATTTGTTTTCAAATCACCTTTTTTGGCAGGCAGGCAAACAGCCTGCGCATTAACCGCAACTACTGCAAACACCATCAACACTGCTGAGAAAAATATCTTCTTCATACTTTATATTCTTAATATTTAATAATACCCCTATCCAAAAACAGGACTGCAAATATACTTTTTGAAACAAAAAAGGCGAAACACATTATATGTTTCGCCTTTATATAAATGCTTTTTTAACTATTACCTCATAATAGTAACTGTGCCATTCAGCATGTCATCGGAGCCATCGTAGAAGGTAACCTTGATCTGATATACGAAAGTTTCGTAGCCAAGCTTCACCCCTTTCCATGTGCCATCCCAGGCATTTGTAGTAGCTGTGCCGTTGGTTTGGTTGGTGTTTTCATACAGCATGGTTCCCCATCTGTCAAATATCCTTGTATGGATGTTTTTAGCACCCAATACATCGAACGCGAAGTAATCGTTCATACCATCGCCATTCGGCGAGAATGCTGAAGGAATGAAAGCAGTATAGCCAAGCTTAACAATAACCCTGACTGTATCCAAGTTGGTACAACCTGCGCTATCTGTAACCTGTACTACATAAGCCGTAGTAGAGTCAGGCATGGCAACCACAGTACTGCAGGTCGCACAATCCAACGAATTGGAAGGTGACCACGAGTACGACTTGATGCCATGTATAGAGTATGCCGTAGCCGTAAGCGTAACCGGCTGCTGCCTAAGGCTTACTACATCGTTGCCGGCTGATAGTGTAAAGGCATCCGGCTGAGTAATGGTGAACCTGGCAGTGCCTGCGCAGTTGTTGTTATCCTCTACCACTACCTGGTAAGAACCCGAAGGCAAGCCTGTGTACACACTATCCAACTGGTACAAGCCATTCAGGTAGTATTCAAATACTCCTGTGCCACCTGAAGCGTGTATCACTACTTCGCCATCATCGCCGCTGAAGCATGAAGTATTTACGGTATCAACCGTAACAGTAACCTTAACAGGCTTAACAAGGCGAACGGAATCAACCTTTGTACAAGCATTGAAGTCGGTAACCGTAACCTGATAAGTAACATCGCCCAACAATTTGATAGCCATGATGCCATTTTGAACAGGTGAGGTGCTCCATGCATAAGAGTACGGAGCAGAACCACCGCCTGCACTTACCACAGCAAAGCCGGTTGAGTTTTCGAAGCAGTCAGGATCATTCCCGGCCACAGACGTAAGTATTGCATTTGGCTGCTTCACCGTGAACTGAGAAGTATCTTTACAGTTACGTGAATCCGTAACTAAAAAAGTATAAGTACCTGCAGGCACTCCGGTCAGGTCTTCATTAGTTGTGCTGTTGCTCCACAGATAATTCAATGTACCAGGGTTGCCACCACTAACTGTCAAATAAACTGCACCGTTGCTTTCACCAAAACAATGAGCATCTACAATAGAATCTTTTACTACAAAAGCAGGTGGATCCTGTAAAGTAATAATAGTAGAAGCTGTACAGTTCCTGGCATCTGTAATAGTAATAGCATAAGACCCGGCAGGCAGGTTATTAAGTGAAGATGCATTGCTGATAGTGCTCCATGAGTAGTCGTAAGCAGGAGTACCACCTGTAACTGTGGTAGTGATAGATCCATCGCTACCACCAGGGCAGTTGATATTGAATCCGCTGGCTGATATAGCTATAGGCTGCGCAGGTTCCGTCACTGTGTAGGTAGCTGAATCGCGGCAACCCTTGCTATCGCTGATAGTAACCGAATAAGTACCCGCAGGCAATGTGCTGATATCTTCTGTAGTAGATGGTATAGACCATGTAAATGAATATGGAGCTGAACCACCGTTGTACGTAATGTCAATTTTACCTGTGCTGTCGCCGTTACAGTTTACATTGGTAATGCTCTCCAGCGACAATTTGAATGGTGTAGGATTGGCAATAACCACCGCATTGCCACCATATACTGCACGGCAGCTGCTATCATCTTTTATATAAACATAATAGTTGCCCGGAGTAAGGTTAGAGAAAGATGCACCGGCAACAAAAGTTACGGCGCTATCTATAGAGTATTGTATAGTACCATTTGGCGATGAGCCTGTAATGGTGATAGTACCATTGTTGGCACCAGAACAGCCGGGCTGGTTAACCGTAACATTGGTAACCTGTGGATTTTGCAACTGAGCCACAGTAACTGTGTCCTTCAATGTCGATTTACAACCGCTTGTATCAGTTACCAAAACTGTATAGTTACCTACATTGGCAAAATGGCCGAAGCTGATGGCACTACCCGTACCGGTAACGGATGTACCTATTGGGGCGCCCTGGTAATTTAACTGGTAGTTAAGTCCAAGGTCAGAACCTGCAAGGCTTATCAACTTACCGCTATCGCCTGCACAGAAAGAGCCTGAACCCAACACTGCATAGTTATTCGGATTTGCATTTAATGTAATGATGGCCGAATCATTCATCAACTCAGTACAGCCGCTTTGTGCGAATGTACCCCTTACTATATAGTAGCCGGGAGCGCTGAAGAAGCCAAATGTAAGTGAGTTACCCGTGCCCACTACCGGTAAACCTACAGGAGTAATACCATTGAGGTAGAGTTGGTAGTTGACACCAAGCTCAGAGCCATTCAAAGTAATTTGCCTGGTGCTGGTACTGCCAGAAGCACAAACGCTACCACCACCCTGCACATCAAAAATCTGAGGAAGCGGATACAGCTGAATGTTTACATTGCCCAGCATAGGCTGGCCACATCCAGGAATTCGTTCAGCTTCTATTGTATAGTTACCTACACCTAACTGGTTAGGGAAAGTAAGTATGGTACCGGTACCTGTAAGACTATCGATACGAACGCCATTGAACAACAATACATATTTAAGACCTACTTCTGAGCTGCTCAGGAAGATAGGCAATCCATTGGTACCCGGGCAATAGCTGCCACCACCTGTAACAACGAATTGCACAGGCAAAGGAAGAATGCGCAAAGTATCAAATACAGGTTTGCTCCATCCGCAGCACTGCTCCCTAACCCTGTAGCGAACAGTATATAAACCCGCAGGTACGCCATACAGATTGGCATTGGGAGAAGGAAGTGTAGACTGATACACAGGACTGCTAAGGCTCGTCCCCTGATAAATCCTCCAGTCGTATTCGGTTTGTGTACCCCAGCCACTTGCACTAAGCGAAACAGCACCATCTATACAGATAGCGCGGCTGGAAAGATTGGTAACCGGCAGCTGACGTGCATCTGATGCTACTTTCAAAACTGCATTATATACTGTACCATCTATAGTAAGGTTGTAATCTGTGTTGGCAGTAGTAACATACACTGCAATAGGAGAACTGCTATTAAAATAGCTTGATATAGGGAAGCCCGCAGGCTGGTCGCGCAAATCCTGAACGATATTAACACCGCCGGAAAATGACCAAACACCGCTTGCTTTGTTTAATTGAATCTCTGAATTGATACACGCTTTACCATTGAAGTAATCGATACTGTATGTAGGTAAGTTTGGAACACTGGTAGATGTGCCTGTGATAACAGCACCACCAACGGCCAAAACCGACTGCGCCAAACCATTGGCACCATCCTGTCCACGACCACCGGCACCTCCGTTACCTCCATTTCCTCCATTTCCGCCAATTCCTTGCGGAGAGCAGCTTCCGGATGTTGTAATACCATTATTGCCATTATTACCTGTAGCACCTGGCTGGCCTGTAGCACCATCGCCACCGGGCCCTGCAATACCTGCTATTAATTGAGATGTAACTATCGCACCTGTAGTACCTGTACCTGAAGCATAAAGGCCAAAAGAACCACCACCACCAAAACCACCACTACCGGGCAAGCCACCGCCACCGCCATTTCCTCCATTCCCTCCATTAGGTGTATTGCCCTG
>DLGO01000138.1:41572-44811 GCA_002482725.1 Bacteroidetes bacterium UBA7692
CACCGCCACCACCGCCACCACCAAAGCCACTGCTTCCGGTGGCTGCCTGCGCATCAGGTGTATAGTAAGGGCTTACAGCACCCGGAGTAGCCGGGCGTACACCTGCGGCATAACCCGTGCCTGTGGCACCATTGTTACCTCCTGCGGCATTGCCTGCAGTACACGATGAACCATTACAATTAAAAATATTGCACCCGCTACCGCAACACCTGCCACCACCTGCACCTGCAGTAGCTCCACCATTACCGGCTGAGCCTACTGCACCATCTACACCGCAGCCATTGCAACCAGGGCCGTTTCCTGCGCCGCCACTTCCACCGGCACCGCCACCACCTGCACTACCTGCACCTGATGGCGTAGTACCATTCTGGCCTTTAGCAGCATTGCCCGGCAATAGTTTGCTTCTGATGATCCTGAAGCCCGATGAACCATTCACAGCCAAAACAGCATAGTTTGAATATCCCTTGCCGCTGATGGTGATACTATTAACATCTGTAGTACGGATTATCAAATCCTGCAATACCCAGTTGTCTGCATTGTTTGATAAAAAAGCTACCCTGTGGGCTATGTCATTATTGATAATCGAAATACCATTGCCAACAACGATTGTACTGTCGAGATTGGTTTTTGTCCAGATATTACCAGACACCTTGAAACCACCATCTATTACAAAACTGTCCTGCAGTACCAAAGGAACAAACTCCTGGAAAATACCGGAAGCAACACGCACCTGCTTACGGCCATTCATTTGCGAAAGTGCATAAGCTATAGTTCTGTAAGGCACATCCGGACCACCGGCATACAGGGCATCTACACCTGCCAATGATACATATGCAAAATCGCAGGTAGGGGAACCAACGTTTACCACACAGGTATTAGCTACAGCATCGGCCTGAGGGCAATTATCAAGATAAGTAAGATTGATATTATATGCACCAGGGGTAACAGGGGCAGTCCATGCAAATGTAGATCCCGAACCTGTAGCAGGAGCGCCACCGGTGCTGGTCCATGCATACCCTGTAAGACCCAATGCTGCACCCGGATCCGGAGCCTGCACAACACCAAGTATATGTGTAGAGCCAGGAAGAACGGTTGAATTGCAAATACCAGAAACGATATCGGGAGCAGGGTCTCCAGGAGAACCAATAGGATTGTAGGTTACAACAGCACAGTTTGATATTGTAGTATTTGTAGAGAAATTAGGGGCACAGTTTGATGTCACTTTGCAGCGGTATAAGCGCGTTCCTCCTAGCTGTGGCACTACGAAAGTAGCTGCATTTGCACCAGCTACGTCTACCCAACCTGTACCAGGACAAGCTGTGCTGGAAGAAACCTGCCACTGAAAATTCCGGCCTGTATTAAATCCATTGGCATCATTTGCAGCAGCCACAGTAAGCGCTACCGCAGACCCGATACATGAAACAGTAGCCGGCGCAGGTTGTGTTACTATAGTTGGCGCATAATTGTATGACCATCTCCATTCGTAGTGAAATTTAAAATCGCCGCAGAAAGAAGAAATACCTGCGTTCCACTGGCATGGTGGCTGTTGCTGAAAATTAACCGTTACCAGATTCGGATTCTGGCAGCGCCTGGAATCTCCAAACACAGATGGCGAACAGGTAAAGAAGTTGTATGACTCGTAGGTACAGTTATTGTTGCTGCAGCTCTTTTCAAATGCATCTGCAAAACCCAATGTAAATGTTGTGGCATTGCTATTGGTGATATTCTGGATAGTGAAGTCGTTTATGTCCCACAGGCTAAAGCCCATTTCCGGGTAGTGCCAGCAAACGGGCCCTACCACAGTAGCACCGCTGCCATTGTTGGTACCCTGGATTTTCCATGTGGGATCGGGGTCACCGCACACGCCACAATCTGAATAATTTGTTTTTTCAAGCTTGGTAACGCGGACTTCCAAATTTATATTTTGGGCAAAACTGCTTTGCACAAAGAAGGAAAGCAGCAGTACAGCTGCGATGTAAAATTTCCTCATAGTTGATACTGTTTCTGTTTGATAATATGATTGAAGCAGGGTTATTTATTTCTCCAGGACGTATGCTTCCTTATGTCCATTGAATGTGAGCGAAAGGCTGACACCTGTTTTACTTTCTTCAACTGCCACAACCTCTATCCCTTTTTCCTTATTGGGTTTAATCCGTTTCAGTGCATCGGCAGCCAAGGCAGACTGGGACACCACAAGTTTTTTCCCGGATATGTAATAAAACATCAACTGGGAATTTCCACCCTCTCCATACTGTACTTTACCCGATGCATCAAAAACCAGTGGTATACCGGAATTAAGCAAATCGCAAAAGCTGCAATCAGAATTTTTATTTCCCTTTATTACAGGCTTGCCATCTACAGTTGCTTCCTTTATTTTCCATGAGCCAACAATATCCTTGCTGAGATCACCTGCAAAAACTGATGCACATACGAATATCGCACCAGCCACCATCATCACTTTATACATAATCAGATATTTTAAAAATTACTAAATTATAGGTCAAACTTAGTAGTGTATGTCCTAACTACCAAACTATTGAACAACAAATGACCCGCACATTCCAATTTAACAAATAGGTAACATTAGCTCAATGCTAATTACTATTTTCGCACTGCTTTGAAAAATACAACGGTTGCAAAACGGATTTTAACGCTTGTGCTGATGCTGCTCTTTATGTTTGCAGCCTCGGTAAAAGAAGTGCATTTCCTGTTTGCCACACATGCCGAAGCCCATCAGGATAACTGCAATAACCATTTGCACTCCGAAGAGGAGGACCACGGACATTGTAATGTCTGCAACTTTGAGCTTGCGATTGCTGATAGATGTTTTGAGCAAGCAGCGCTAGTACCACAATACATAGTATTGGAAGATACCTTTCGGGTACCTGCCAGCCGTATAGCGGAAAACGCCAGAAGCGCACATTACCTGCGCGGCCCTCCAAATTGCTGATACATCATTTTTTATCTCTGATTTTTTTTGAGGACATTCCTGCACATGAAGGTATGCCCGCTGATGTATTTATATCCGTATGCCGTGATATCAAAAAGATTATTCAATATTTTAGTAATAACCTGCTGTGCAGGCCAGCTGTATAGCCAACCGTGTAACCTGACCGTAAAGGGCCGGATACTGGATGCCAATACAGCAAAGTCGCTGGACTATGCCCTGCTATCGGTAAAAGGAAGCAATGAAAGCAGTATGGCAGATGAAAGAGGCAGGTTTGTACTGCGCAATGTAT
>DLGO01000147.1 GCA_002482725.1 Bacteroidetes bacterium UBA7692
AGATGCCGGTGATGGATGGCCTGGAGGCTACCCGCGCTATCCGCAAGCTGTCGCCCAAGCTGAGCGGTATCCCTATCATAGCTTTAACGGCAAATGCCATAAAGGAAGAAACCGAAAAATGCTACGTAGCAGGTATGAATGATTTTGTAACCAAACCTTTCGACACCGAATTGTTACTAAAGAAAATTGCTTCTTTCGTAAAATGAGGTTGATAAAGTGTTTTTTTCTTTTAGTTTAGCGAGCGTAATTCAATATAATGTCATTAATAGATTTAGACTTTTTAAAGAATTTTACAAAGGGTGATACCGGTAAAATGAAGAAATACATAGGAATGTTTCTGGATATAGCGCCTAAGTCTATTGCAGATATGGAGCGCATGTATACCGAAAAAAGTTTCGATGACCTGAAGGTTGTAGCACATTCACTTAAGCCGCAGGTTTCTTACATGGGTATCAAATCTCTGGAAACAACCATCAAGGAGATTGAATTGCTGGCGGGCAGCAAAACCAATGTTGATTCACTACCGGAAAAGATTGCTTTTTTTAAAACAGAATGTACCAAAGCCTGCACCGAACTGGCCGAAGCTGTAGCAAAATTGTAAATAATAAGTATCCATAAAAAACAAAACATAATTAAAAAAGTATGGCAAATCCATTAAAAGTATACGTAGTAGAAGACGACAATATGCAAGGTGAAATGGTTAAAGACCACCTTACATCAAAAGGATATTCTGTGAAACTTTTCAGCACAGGCGAATCTTTTTTAAGTGCGTTGGAAAGCGATAAACCGGAAATCCTGGTATTGGACTACAACTTGAATGCAGTGAACAAAAGTGCAATGGAGGGTATCGAAATCCTGAAAAGGGTAAAGGACCGTGCTGCTGATATCGAAGTAATTATGTACTCTGGCCAGGATAGCATAGAGGTAGCTGTAGACACTATGCGCTATGGTGCTTTCGACTATGTGGTAAAAGGTGCTGCGGCTTTCACTCGTTTGGAGTTTATCATTGGTAAGATCCAGAAATTGTGGTTGTCTCAGGAAAACGAATCTAAATACAGGAAATTGAACAACTGGCTTATCGCTTTGATAGCCGGTATGTTTGGTGCTATCATCGTTGGTGTTATCACTGGCAAAATCGACCTGACTAAATAATAGCTGCTACCCTTCAGGTATTAGCAAAAAGGGCTGAAGCTTATGCTTCAGCCCTTTTTTTATGGCTTTTCTATCAGGTGAAAGCCTATGCCACATTCAACACCACGGTAAAGGTGCTGCCCTCGCCCGGTTGGCTCTCCAATCGTATCTCGCCGCCCTGCGCTTCTATAAATTCCTTGCTGATAGCTAGCCCCAATCCGGTTCCCGATTTGCTGCTGCCCGGCACCTGGTAGTACCTGTCAAATATCTTGTGCTGGTAGGCCAGTGCTATTCCCTTGCCTTTATCTTTTACGGCAAAGTGTACCTGCGCGTCTTTGGCTGTTACTGCCACCTCTATTGGCGTGCCTGCTTCAGAATACCGTATGGCATTGCTTAGCAGGTTTATAAGCACCCATGCTGTCTTCTCGGTGTCAGCCTTTACCATAGGCAAATCATCAGCCGCTGTTACACTTATCTTAATTCCGTTTTGCTCGGCTGTGTTCTTTACCGCATCCAGCGCATATTGCAGTATCTCTGTCGGGTTGCTCTGCTGCATACTTAGTTGTATGTTGCCGGTTTCCACCTGCGATAGTTTCAACAGCTCTCCTGTTATCTTCAGTAGCCTGTTGCTGTCATCCTTTATGCCATCCATCAGCTGCCTTTGCTGCTCATTTATATTCCCTGTCTGCTCATTTTCCAATAGTTGCAGGCTCATGAGTATAGAGGCTATAGGCGTCTTCAATTCATGCGATACCGTAGCTATAAAGTTGGTCTTGGCTGCATCCAGTTCTTTGAATGGGGTAATGTTCTTCAGCACTATTACATCGCCTATGCTACGCACCGTGCCGCTATCTTGCTTTATAGATATCCGTACCACTTCCTTCTCAAAATAGCTTTCCTTATTATCTGCATATATTTTCAGTGGCTCAACTTTACTGGATGGGTTTTCTTGTTGTATCAGCGAGCGCACCAGGTCGTTCCTGTTAGCTATATCGGTAGCATTTTTGCCGATAGTGTCCACAGCTTTCAGCCCGGTTATTTTCAACGCCTCATCATTTATAAATATCACTTTACCTGTTTCATCCAATCCTATTACGGGGTCATGCATGTTGTTTATCAGCGTGTCTATCCTGCTTTTCTCAAACATCAGCTGTGCCAGATTACTGTTCTCCCACGCATCCAGCTGCGATGCCATCTGGTTAAAAGCCCTCGCCACATCGCTGAACTCATCGTTTGATTTTATGTGGATGCGCGCCTTATAGTTCTTTGCGGTTATCTCATTTATGCCCTCTGATATCAGCGTAATTGGTTCCGCTATCCACCTCGGGAAGTTTACCACAAAGGTAAAGCTAAGCAGAAAGCATACAGTCCCCAGAATCGTGATGTAGGCAAATGAGGTCTTCGTCTTATGGGTTATGGCCTCATTTTTGGTTACTATGGCATTCATATTCAGCTCCTGTATGTGCAGTATCTTTTCCCTTAGCTCTTTCGAGGCAGTGGCTTTGTCATTGCTGCCCTTGTATGCTTCAAATGAGTTGCGCACTGCCTTTGTGCTTTCTCCCTCGCCTGGTTCCGTTACGTTATTCTCCTGTTTTGCCAGGTTCTCTTCAAACAGGTTCAGCGCACTTTGCCCATCCGTTTCATCCAGTGCCTGTATCATCTTTTGGGTGTATAGCAGGGTGTTGTAGTTCTCCTTCACTATATCCTTTGACTCATCAGCCAGCTTATTAATGTAGTAACTCCCCGAAAAAGCAAGTAGTATTATAATAGTTAGCAGGAACAATAGTCCCGTCCTTATTTTATGTTTTACTTTCATGTCAGTCTCCTTTCATCATTTTATTACGATAGCACTATTACATCTATATCATTGCTCGACAGCTTGTTCAGCAACTGGTTGAACATGCCGGTGCTTAATATTATCTGCGACAGCTTTATGTGCGGCTTGCCTATGCATATTGTACTTACTTTCCTTTCTTCTGCTACCCTTATTATCGCAGCTGCTACAGCCTTGTCTTTCTCCTGTATCACCTCTGCGCCCAGCTCTGTTGCCAGCTTAAAGTTATTGATTAAATGCCGTTGCACATCCAGCGGTATCTTATCTGTGTTTTCTTTTGGTGTCTGCACATACAGCACCATCCATTTACTGTGGTAGTAGTTTGCCAGCCTGGCGGTTTTCCTTATTACCTTTTTTGCCGTCTGGTGGTTCGATGATATGCACGCCAGGAACCGCTCCGGCTTTAGCTGCTCCTGCCTGGGCACTTCTTTCTCTACCTTCCGCTCTACCTGCGAGGCCACTTCTTTCAGCGCCAGCTCCCGCAGCTGTAGTATATGTTCCGGTTTAAAGAAATTGTTTAGTGCGGCCTGTATCTTCTCGGCCTGGTATATCTTCCCTTCTTTCAGCCTGTCTATCAGTTCGCTGGCGGTCAGGTCTATATTTACCACCTCATCTGCCAGCGCCAGCACTTTGTCGGGTATGCGCTCCGTTACCTCTATTCCGGTTATATGCTTTACCTCTTCGTTCAGGCTTTCTATGTGCTGTATGTTTACTGCCGATATCACATTTATACCCGCTTCCAGTATTTCCAGTACATCCTGCCAGCGCTTTTCATTT
>DLGO01000088.1 GCA_002482725.1 Bacteroidetes bacterium UBA7692
CTCGCCTGTACCAGGCTCTTCACCAAGCAGACGCTCGCCCGATACACGCTTGGCTTCTTTGGTAGTAACCTCTACTGCCTCGTGAAAAGGCTTGTAGAAACCATCTATCATTTTATGCCACTCTTTTTTACCAAGGGCTATTTCATCGAATTGTGCTTCTATATCGGCAGTAAAGCCGTAGTCCAGTATTTCTTTGAAGTTCTCAATCAGGAAGTCATTTACCAGCAAACCGATGTCGGTAGGGAAAAGCTTCATTTTTTCAGCACCCGTAATCTCCGTTTTGGTGGTGTCGGTTATTTTGTCGTTGCTAAGGGTAAGTATCCTGAAAGGACGATCCACTCCATCACGGTTTTCTTTCAATACATAGTTGCGCTGCTGCACCGTATTGATAGTAGGCGCATAAGTAGACGGACGGCCTATACCCAGTTCTTCCAGTTTCTTTACCAGGCTTGCCTCCGTATAGCGTGGGGCAGGGCGGGTAAACCTTTCGGTAGCTATCATTTCCCTTAGCTCAAGCGGCTGGCCAACATTTACCGGTGGCAACAATACTTCTGCAGCATCATCCGTTTCGGCATCCTCGTCGTTAGACTCGGTATATACTTTCAGGAAACCATCGAATACAATTACTTCTCCTGAAGCATTCAGTACATCTTTATTTTTATTGTTCTCTATAGATATAATGGTGCGCTCCAGCTCTGCATCACTCATTTGCGAAGCTATGCTGCGTTTCCATATCAGTTCATAGAGGCGTTGCTCATCACGCTCCGCATCCACGGTTTTCTTGTCCATATACGACGGGCGTATAGCCTCGTGCGCTTCCTGGGCACTATCGTTTTTATTGGCAAACTGCCTGCGCTTGTGGTATTTGGCACCATAGCTGCTATTTATTTCAGCTGCCATGGCAGTAAGCGCAGTATCGGACAGGTTGGTAGAGTCGGTCCTCATGTAGGATATAAATCCTGCCTCGTACAACCGCTGTGCTACCAACATGGTACGCGACACCGAAAAGCCCAGCTTGCGTGAAGCCTCCTGCTGCAGGGTAGACGTGGTAAATGGTGCAGAAGGCGTGCGTTTGGCAGGTTTCTTCTCTATATTCTGTACACTGAAGCTGGCACCTGTAAGCTGCTCCAAGTATGCCTGCGCATCTTTCTCCTGGCTGAACTTGGTATTGCTTTCTGCTTTTAATACTACTTTTTTGCCTTTATCATCTGTTACGAAGAAGTTGGCCGTTATCTTGAAAGAAGAGGTAACTTTAAAGTTCTTTACCTCACGCTCACGTTCTACTATTAACCTGACAGCTACTGACTGTACACGACCTGCAGATAGCGATGGCTTTACTTTTTTCCACAATACAGGGGAAAGCTCGTAGCCTACCAGCCTGTCCAGCACGCGACGCGCCTGCTGGGCATTTACCAGGCTCAGGTTTATAAGGCGTGGTGCAGCTATGGCAGCACGTATGGCTTTTTCCGTTACCTCGCGGTAGGTGATTCTTTTGGCAGTGGCAGGATTCAATTTCAGGATTTCGCAAAGGTGCCATGAGATGGCCTCACCCTCGCGGTCCTCATCCGTCGCCAGGTAAATCTCTTTGGCATCCTTGGCCAGCTTCTTCAGTTCTGTTATTACCTTTTTCTTGTCCTCAGAGACCTCGTATTGCGGCTCGTAGTTGTTAGCTATATCTATAGCCACCCCGCTCGACGGTAAGTCGCGCACGTGCCCATAACTGGAGGTAACTATATAGTCATCTCCCAAATACTTATTGATGGTCTTAGCTTTACTAGGTGACTCAACAATAATCAAATTTTTTCCTGCCATTTATACTGAGGTTTTGCGCAAATAAATATTAACCGAACGATAAACACAACTTTGGGCATTTAACGCGTGCAATATTAAAAAGTTCTGAACGCCTTGTAACATGCAATATTCATTATATGTAAACAAGCGCATAATACTGAGCCAAAGAGACATTATAATCTGCCGGAGATTCCTAATTTTGCGCGCATGATATTGAACGAACTTACCGCCATTTCGCCTGTAGACGGGCGCTACAGGAGCAAAGTTGCCGACCTGGCTGATTACTTTTCGGAGTATGCACTCATTAAATACAGGGTGCATGTAGAGGTAGAATATTTTATTGCATTGTGGACAATGGGCCTGCCGCAACTGGCAGAAATGAGCCCTGAAAATATTGGCGGACTTATAAATATAGTGTCGGAATTTTCGCTGGAAGATGCCGAAAAGATAAAAGCAACAGAGAAAATAACGAACCACGATGTGAAGGCGGTGGAGTATTTTATAAAAGAAAAGATGGATGCTTTGGGGCTTTCGGCGTTTAAAGAATTCGTGCATTTCGGGCTTACCTCGCAGGATATCAATAACACGGCTATACCGCTTTCGCTAAAACACGCTAATGAAAATGTTTTTTTACCTACGGTAAAAGAAGTAATAGCCCTGTTGCAAGGCTTTGCTACTGAATGGCAGAACATACCTATGCTGGCACACACGCACGGGCAGCCTGCATCGCCTACGCGCCTGGGCAAGGAGATAATGGTGTATGTAGAAAGGCTCACGAAGCAAGTAGCTATGTTTGAGGCAATACCTTATGGAGCAAAGTTCGGAGGAGCTACGGGCAACTTTAATGCGCATGCGGTGGCCTACCCGGATATAGACTGGAAAATATTTGGCAACGAGTTTGTAAACGATATACTGGGGCTGCACCGCAGCACCTATACCACACAGATAGAGCACTACGACTACTTAGCGGCTATGTGCGACAATAACAAACGCATCAACACTATATTAATAGACCTGTGCCGCGATATGTGGAGCTACATATCCATGGAGTACTTTAAGCAAAAGGTAAATAAAAATGAGGTAGGCAGTAGTGCCATGCCGCATAAGGTGAATCCGATAGACTTCGAAAATGCAGAAGGTAACCTTGGTGTGGCTAATGCACTTTTCGAACACTTTGCAGCTAAACTACCTGTATCGAGATTGCAGCGTGACCTGACGGACTCCACTGTGCTGCGCAACCTGGGTGTACCTGCTGCGCATACGCTAATCAGCCTTGAATCGCTGAAGAAGGGACTTGGCAAGCTATTGCTGAATGAGGACAAACTGCGCGCAGACTTGGAGAAAAACTACGCTGTAGTATCGGAAGCTGTGCAAACTATATTGCGCCGTGAGGCATACCCGAACCCTTATGAAGCACTAAAAGAACTGACACGTGGCAATGCTTCTATAACTGCTGAAAGTATTGCAGCTTTTGTAGAAAATCTGGAAGTGGCAGAGTCGGTAAAGGCTGAACTAAGACAGATAACACCGCATAACTATACGGGATTGGTATAAACACTTAGAGTAAGTTACAAGGAGCAATCAGTATATAAAAGCGTACCCATGTCATCCCGCTCTTTCTCGTGGTCGTCACATTCCATTTTTGCTTCAACTGCACTTTGGTCATATTGCTGTATCAGCTTTTTGCTGCCTTCTATATAGGTACAACTGCATGCATAATCCTTTCTGGTACATGATGCCAATGCCAACACAAATAGCAACGACGATATTGCAAATAGCTTTTTCATAACACTGTCTTTGCCATATAATGCACAATTATCATTCCATAGATAGACCCTATATAAAATAATAGAATGGGGAAATAGATGCCCGTAGAGGGGTTCTATTCCAAGTTTTCCAATTGATGTCAATCTTAAGAAATGAAGATCAGCGTAGGATTCATTGGCATCTTTTTTTCATTTAGTGCGACAGCATCATCCAAAATTTATCTATATGCCAAATTCCCGCTCACCGGCAGAAAGAGAAACGCTTATAAAAAGTTCGCTTGACTTTTTTGTTGAGTATATACTACCGAAAAGGATGCATCAATTCAACACAACGGGAAACAAGCATATACATATTGCCATTATAAAGGATGCTGAAAAGATAATCAGCGAATATTATGCCCAGCTGATGGAGAAATACTTTGCACCGCATAGCATACCACAGACTGAAGTAAGTGTAGAGTTGTACAAAGTGCTTTCCGCCATTGAATACGCCATCATGGACATTAAACCCTTTGAAATACATGACAATAATAATACGGTGCACGATGGCAAACATGAGCGATTGGTAGTAGATGAATCCATCATTAATGCGCACTTTGCTTTTAACTGTGCCCTGATAATGCTCAGCAACTCCGATGATAAATACAATAAGCTTTTCAGCAACTCTAAGATTATGAACACTATCATCAATTTTAAAGAAGGTGGTGAGAGTATAGGAGAGGAACACATAGCAATATTGGCACACAGCACTGCCACTACTCCCCTGCCACTCTTCTCCAATGCATCCTGGTGGCAGTTATTCTGCTATGCAGGCACGCTGTTGGAAATAGACGGGTCCGACCACCCTTTTGGTTAATAATAAGCCCGTTGCTTATTGCATATAATTTGAATATTTGTGGCACAATTCAAATGCCATGCAATTCTATCTTTCCTCTTACAAGTTTGGAAATGAAACCGAAAAACTGCGCTGCATGATACCTGCAGGCAGCAAAGTAGCGCATATAAATAACTCAAGGGACTGGACAGATGCAGATCCGGTAAGAAGGGCCGAACACCAGAATGCAGAGTTGGAAGAGCTGCATAACCTTGGATTCGTGGCAGAGCCTCTTGACCTAAAAGATTACTTCGGCAAACGGGACAAGCTACAGGCAAAACTGCAACAACTGGATGGTATATGGATAAGCGGTGGCAATACGTTTGTACTAAGACAAGCAATGAAGCTAAGCGGATTTGACCAGCTGTTTGAAGGATTGCAAGCCAGGAAGGGGTTTCTATATGGAGGTTACAGTGCAGGCATCTGCATATTGTGCGACTCGCTTAAATACATAGAGTATGTAGATAATCCAAACAACTTCCCGTATAGCGGTAGCAGCGAAACGATATGGGATGGGTTGAATTTGTTCCCGTATGGCATACTGCCACATTACGATTCAGATCATTTTGAATCAGAGGCTATAGGCAAAGAAGTCCAACGATGCATAGACAATAAATGGCTATTTAAAACCCTGAGAGACGGTGAGGTAATCATTATTGAAGATTAGCCAAAACAAAGAGGCGGTCCCTATCAGGAACCGCCTCTTTATAGTTATAACAACAGGAGCCTGATTATGCTCCTATATGCGTTTTGTATGTTTCTGCATCCATCAAACCATCCAACTCGCCCGGGTTAGAAAGCTCAATTTTAACCATCCAGCCTTCACCATAAGCATCCGTATTTACCAACTCAGGCTGGGCATCAAGGCCTGCATTCTTTTCCAATACCTTGCCGCTAACAGGCGCAAAAAGGTCAGATACTGTTTTTACCGCTTCTACTGTACCGAAAACGGAGTTCTGGGCTACCGATTTACCTATTGTATCAATTTCTACGTATACAATATCTCCAAGCTCTTTCTGCGCAAAGTCAGAAATGCCTACGGTTGCTGTGTTGCCTTCCACACGAACCCACTCGTGCTCTTTTGAATATTTTAAGTCTGCAGGGAAATTCATTATTTCTTTATTTAAAAGTTCGATGGCGAAAATAAGCATTGCATTGAGGATTTATACCGCTTCAAAAATAAAATTTCATAAGCCTGGGATTAACCCCTTACTCACAAACTTTTTATACTTTTCGCCCTTAGCATGGCAAAGAAAAATACAGCACCGGTTTCCAGACCCCTTGAGGGCTATTATTCGTACATCGTTTTCTTTGCCGCATTCCTGGTATATTTCAATGCTGTTTTCAACGACTACAACCTGGATGATGACCTTGTAACACGCAATCACCGCCTTACCAGCCAAGGCATATCTGCCATTCCTGAGATTTTCACCTCACCCTATTTTCAAAACGAAACCTATGCATTTGAGTATCGCCCTATGGTGCTTACCTCCTTTGCCATAGAGCATACCATGTTTGGCGAAAACCCATCTGTAAGCCATTTTTTCAATGTATTGTTATATGCATTGTTGTGTGTGCTTCTGTTCAATACCTTAAAGCGATTGCTGAAATCATATTCCATCTTGGTTCCTCTTTTTGTGGCAATGCTGTTTGCAGTACACCCCATACACACTGAAGTAGTGGCCAGTATAAAAAACCGGGATGAGATACTTGCGCTGCTTGGATCTGTGGGTGCATGGTACTACTGTATCCGTTTTCTGGAAACCCAGAAATGGTGGATGCTGCCCGTGGCAGGGGTATTGATGCTGGCAGCGCTTTTATCAAAAATATCGGTAGTGCCTGTAATCATGATCATTCCGCTTTCACTTATAGTATTCTATCGCCCGACCTTACAAAAGGTGCTGTTGATTACTGCGGTGCTTACACTGGTAGCCTTCCCTTTTGTAAAGCTGAGCCTACTACAGCATCAATTGCTCGTGGTGGCTGCCAATTTCCTTATAGTTATACTAGCCCACCTGATACTTACTCCTGCAGAAGCCGGCAAACCTGTTTTTACCAAAAAGAGGATGATGCAATTTGGCGTCACGCTTGGCGTATTGATTATCTTCATTGTGATATCCCGCCTGATTCCTGAAACGGATGAATACCGGGTAGAAGGGGTACAGGTTTCTGTCGGGGAAATCAACCGTAAGATGAATTTCATAGAAGCTCCGGTATGGGTTACAGATGCACTTGATATAAGGCTGGGCACTGCTGCTGTAGTGCTTGGAAAATACCTTCGCCTTGCACTGGTACCATTCCCTATGGCATACTACTATGGCTATGCCGAAATAGTACCTACGTCTATTTTTTCGGCAATGCCCATTATATACCTTGGGCTATACCTGGCATTGGGCATTGCCGGTTTATTGCTGATAAAACGCGCCCCGCTTGTTTCCTTTGGCATTGTGCTGTATTTAATAGGCCTTGCCCCTTTCTCCACCATAGCAGAACCCGTAGCGGGCATGATGGGAGACAGGTATCTGTTTCTCCCATCTATAGGTGTAGCTATGGCCATAGTTGGTTGCCTGCAGTTTTTGGGCATTGCAATTACAGATACCAGACAAACGCACTTTAAGGCATTACCTAAGCAAATACGGTACGGGTTGCTGACCATATTGACGCTATACAGCATGACCACTATAGCTCGCAACAGCGACTGGAAGGATATGCTGACCCTGTGCGCTGCGGATATACATGCGGTGGAAAACTCGGCACATGCCCACAACCTGTATGGTTACCATCTGGCGGCCAGCAGTAACCAAGGCCTACCTCAAGAGCAGTATAAAAAAAGACAGGAAGCCATCTACCATTTCCAAAGGGCACTGCAGATATACCCAAAGATGCTGAATGCCCAGTTTGACCTGGCGCGTATGTATGAAATGACCAACCAGCCCGATAGCGCAATAGCTGCATACAATAAGACATTGGCGCTTGATACCAACTTTGCCGCAGCAGCGCTGCGCATAGCAGTAATAAAAGATACCAAAGGGGATATAACAGGAGCAATACCATACTATGAATTTGCCCTGCTGAAATCTCCAAAAGATATTACCATATACAACAGCCTTAGCTTTGCCTGGTACAGGTTAAAGGATTATAACCGCAGCCTGGCCATACTGCGCACCGCCCACAATAACTTTCCCGACAAACCAGAGCCTGCCATAAACATAGCCAAGACATTTATAAATGTAATGATGAAAGACTCTGCCATGGTCTATCTGGAAAAAGCGCTGGAAAGAAAACCAAATGACCGCAAAATATTGGAGTCGCTGGTAACACTTTCGGGTGAAACAGGCCAAACTGACCGCAAATATTTTTATGAGCAGAAACTCAAGGCTTTACCCAGAAGATAGCTTTCCCACATAAATTGATTGCACTTTTCGTAGTATCATTACGGCCTACTTATCATAATTTATGAGATATAATAAAAGGCTGATCCTACTATTAGCAGCTACGCCATTGCTGCTAATTACTATGATAGGGGTTGGTTTTCTGATGCACAAGGACATAATCCGTACCAGCGAAATCCTATACCAGCACGCACAGAGCCGCAGGTTTATGGAGACAACAGTAACCGAACTTGTAAATGCAGAAACAGGACAAAGGGGTTACCTGCTTACCAGCAGAGAAGAATACCTGGAGCCATACCATATAGCTATGGAGTTTATGAAAGTGTATAAAACACAATTTGAAAGGCAATATCAAAATAAAAGCATATCAGAAGATGCCCTGCGCAAACTCGACAGTCTGGCCGAAATAAAGCTATACCTGATAGCAAGCACAATAGCCCTGAACAGAGAAGGCCGTGGAGCAGAGGCTCTGGAAATAATAAAAACAAACCAAGGCAAGAATGTAATGGATACCATACGTGGGCTGGTAGCAGACATTAATGGAGAACTGGACAAGGAGCTACTGGCTGCAGAAAACGAACTGCGCAGAAAGGTTACTTACCTCCTGCTTATTATGAGCCTTACCTTTGCTATATCCGCACTACTCAGTGTATTGGGTTACAGGACCATAACCAGCGAGCGCGATAAAAGGGAATCGATGCTGGAAGAAATAGAAGCACAGAATATACAACTGAAAGAATATACCAAACAGTCTTATCACCAGCTTAAAACACCACTTCGCAGCATTGCAGGTTTTCTGCAATTACTACAGAAAAAGTTTGATGAGAAAAAAGATGCTGAATCCATTGAGCTTATCAACTTTAGCGTTCAGGCTACCAAAGATATGAATGGCTTGATAGATGATTTGCGCAACAAGTATTTGTAGCGCTATACTTGGCTATCAAAATTATTTTCGAAGCCTGCTATTTTCAACTCCCGTACCGAGTTAAGCACTTTGTCTTTTAGCTGCTCTTTATAGGCAGCTATTTTATTGCCTAGTTTTTCATCTGCGCTTCCCAGTATTTGTGCCGCCAGTATACCTGCATTCTTAGCTCCGTTAAGGGCTACTGTAGCTACAGGCACTCCTGAAGGCATTTGTAATATGGACAATACAGAATCCCATCCGTCTATCGAGTTACTGCTTTTTATCGGCACACCTATCACCGGCAGCGTAGTAACACTGGCTACCATACCCGGCAAATGAGCAGCACCACCCGCTCCTGCTATCACTACCTTCAATCCCCGGCTGCGTGCTGTGGTAGCATAGTCCATCAAGCGCTCAGGTGTACGGTGCGCACTTACTACTGTTAGCTCAAATGGCACTCCCAGTTCTTTTAGTATTTCTGCTGCTTCCTGCATTATTTTCAGGTCGCTTTCGCTACCCATTATTATACCTACCTGTGCTGTTGTACTCATTGCTTTACAAAACTTGTTTTATACTCTTTACCGCTTTTCGCGTCCTTAATGGCCAAAATATAGGTTCCCTGTATCAGTGCTCCTACGTCAAGCATTCTTATCCCCACTCCTTCCAAAGATTCGGTTATGATGGTCTGCCCCAAGGCATTTACCACTATCAAATTACCCGAAAATTGCTCCTTTATATGAAGCTTTATGCTCTCTGCTACAGGATTTGGCCCCATGGCAATATCCAGCGGTTCAACATCCTTTAAGTCGGTTGGCATAGGTTGGTACTTTGCCAGGAAAAGGTCATTATTATATCCTATATCAATCTGTATGCTATCAAAAAAACACTGATAAGTATAATATCCCGTCACGTATAAGCTACCATTATACTCTGCTACATCCAACCCATAATCAGGATTCTTGCCCCCGGCCTTATCGACCCAAAGTAAATCGCCATTTTGATTGTAGCTCAACAGCAATATTCCCCTGTCTGTTTCCGTAACTGTATATGAACCGAAAGAAGCATTGCTCTCAAACATTCCGGTAACAAACAGGTTGTTGGTAGCATCGGTTGTAATAGCCAGTCCCAAATCAAGTTTAAAGCCACCACCATCGCGCACCCACGCGCAACTGCCATCTGCATTGTGCCTGGCTACAAACAGATCGTTCCATCCACGGAAATTTGTGCTTTTATCGCCAAAAATACCGGGTCCTCCTACGTATCCTGTTATGTAACTATTGCCATTATTATCGCAGGCTATAGCATAGGCCGCATCCTCGCTGGCACTACCGTCTTTGGTAAGCCATGCGGCATTGCCATCCGCATCCAGCTTCAGCACATATATGTCATAGCTTGGCGTGAAGGATATAGTTTGCTTGCCGGAATAGTTGAGTGTGCCCGTAAAAAAACCCGCAGCCACTACATGTCCGTTTTTATCAAAGGCTATCCCATTTGCTACATTTGCACCATCACCAATCGTATTTTTTGCCCATAAAACATTGCCATTTGAATCATATTTTACAAATACGGATTCACTGTACAGGTTTTGGCTTATCAAAGTTGTACTTCCCGCCTTTATGTTTCTGCGAAAGCTCCCACAGGTATATATATTGCCGCTGTTATCAAGTGTCATGCTGTTAAATACATCATTACTGTCACCACCGGCGGTTTTAACCCATTGTACGGATCCATTCAGGTCCAGCTTGGTAATAAAGGCATCCTGCTTGCTGATGGAGTTAGTGGTAAAGCTTCCAAATTTTGCAGCACCTGAAGTATAGCCGCATACATACAAAAACCCTGAAGGTGAGCATGCAATGTCGGTAGCCTTATCCATACCCTGACCGCCAAATGCCTTTGCCCATATTATACTTCCCGAAGTACTGTATTTGGTAACAATCACATCAAAAACCCCTTCCCCCTGTACTATTGTGTTTTCTATTTCGGCATAGCCTGCTATATTGCCTGCCATATATATATTGCCATCTGCATCTGTGCAAAGCGCAGTACCGCTGTCATCGCCCGGTCCGCCGTTTCCGGTGGCCCATAAAAACTGTTGTGCATGGCTGCTTACAGACATTAGCGTTAGGCAGCATAAGAAGCTAAACAGTGACTTCATTTTGTCTTGCGGGGCTGTAAATATACAAAAAACATTCTGTTCATTTCAGACTAACATGGGGGTATAGGGCAAGTTTATTCGGCTAACTTTGCAGCCGTTAATTTCCCAAAAGAATATGGCTAAATATATATTTGTAACCGGTGGTGTAACATCATCGTTAGGTAAGGGCATTTTTGCAGCATCGCTGGCAAAATTGCTACAGAGTCGCGGTTATCGCGTAACTATTCAAAAGTTCGACCCTTATATCAACGTCGATCCGGGAACACTTAACCCCTATGAGCATGGAGAGTGCTATGTAACGGAAGATGGAGCAGAAACTGACCTTGACCTTGGACACTACGAGCGTTTCCTGAATGTGCCAACTTCGCAGGCAAACAATGTAACTACCGGCAGGATATACCAAACAGTAATCAATAAAGAAAGGCAAGGTGCCTTTTTAGGAAAAACGGTGCAGGTAATACCGCATATTACTGACGAGATCAAACGCAATATGATGTTGCTGGGCGAAAGCGGCAATTTCGATATCGTAATTACTGAAATTGGCGGAACAGTAGGTGATATAGAAGCCCTGCCATACATAGAAAGCGTGCGCCAGTTGAAATGGGACCTGGCAGCTAATGACATGCTGGTATGCCACCTGACGCTATTGCCATACCTGAAAAGCGCAAAAGAGTTGAAAACCAAGCCAACACAGCACTCAGTAAAAGAACTGCAGAGCTATGGCCTTCAACCGGATATATTGGTATGCCGTACCGAGTTGGAAATGACCGATGACTTGCGCAAAAAGCTGGCGCTGTTCTGCAATGTATCTACGGACTCTGTAATGCAGGCTATGGACGTAGACACCATATACGATGTGCCTTTGGAATACCAAAGAGAGCATCTGGACCTGATAGTTCTGAAGAAGCTTGGACTGTCGGCAGGAACACCAAGCAATATGGACAAATGGAAGGATTTTGTAGCGACACTTAAAAACCCTAAGCATGAAGTGCGCATTGGCCTTGTGGGCAAATACATAGAGCTTCAGGATGCCTATAAATCTATTTTCGAATCATTTATACATGCAGGCGTAGTAAACGAATGCAGGGTAACGGTAGAATCTATCCACTCGGAAGACCTGGAGGAAGGCAATATAGAAGCCCAACTATCACACCTGGATGGTGTGTTGGTAGCACCAGGCTTTGGTAGCCGTGGTATAGAAGGTAAAATAGCCGCTATACGCTATGTACGTGAACATAATATCCCGTTCCTGGGTATATGTCTGGGTATGCAGATGGCTGCCATAGAGTTTGCCAGAAACAAACTGAACCTGGCAGATGCACACTCTACGGAAATGGATAAAACAACTGCCAACCCGGTAATCAATATGATGGAAAGCCAGAAAGCAGTAGTAAACAAAGGTGGAACCATGCGCCTGGGCGCTTACAACTGCGCACTGGTAAAAGGAACAAAAGCTTATGAGGCTTATGGCACAGAAATGATTTCTGAGCGCCACCGCCACCGGTACGAGTTCAACAATAGTTACCTGGCAGACTACGAGGCTGCAGGTATGATAGCCAGCGGTAAAAACCCTGATAACAACCTGGTAGAAATCGTAGAAGTACCCGAGCATCCATGGTATGTGGGCGTTCAATTCCACCCGGAGCTGAAATCTACTGTAGAAAACCCTCACCCTCTTTTCGTAGGCTTAATCAAAGCTGCGATGGCAAAAAAAAAAGCAGGTAGTAAGCAACCAGAAAGGATAGCCGAAACCGCGAACGTATAAGACACTTACTCCCACATCATAAAAACGGCTGCTCCCAAAAGAGTAGCCGTTTTTGCTTTCAAGCAAGTATAAAATGGAAAATATAGCGGCATGTATTTGTTAAAAATACAATTATTCCAAACTGATAAGCTTCAAGGTATGTTACTGTTATAAAGATGGTATGTTTATGCTTACATAAGCCAAGGACATGAAAGACATTGAGAGTAAGGAAGATCTAGCGTTGTTAGTAAAGGAATTTTACTTTAAATTACTAAAAGACGATTCTATCGGCCACTTCTTCAACGAAGTCATTTCCCTGGATCTGGAGCATCATTTACCGGTTATAGTATCGTTCTGGGATTCCATGCTGCTGGGTGCTAATACCTACAAGGGAAACCCTATGACCAAGCACTTTGAGCTAAACTCCAAATTGCAAATGGAGAGGGTTCATTTTGACCGTTGGCTGCAGGTATGGGAAGAAACTATAAACGAACACTACGCCGGAAAAGTGGCAGACGAAGCAATAGCAAGGGCCAAATCTATCGCCTTGCTCATGCACCATAAAATGAATTTAGTAAACAATAAAAACTAAACACAATGGAACGCAAGGCACATTACGCACCGGTATCTATAGCATTAGAAAAATTGCGCGAGCAAGGCTATACCACAGATTTTAACCTGAAAGAAAACTATATAGAGTTTGCCCTTGGCAAATTTACACCTGATGAGTTTGAGATTAAGGACGTGTACCGATACGAAGGCAACAGCGACCCGGGCGATGAGGCTACAGTATATGCTATAGAGTCGGCATCAGGCGTAAAGGGAGTATTGGTAACAGGCTATGGCATGTCTGCCGATAGCAACCTTTCGGCAGCTATACTAAGCAAATTAAGATAAGTAGGACTATAGCTGAGCGGTAATAGCAGCAGCTATGTTGCTCAGTTCTTCTTTTTCCAACTTTAGCTTAGGGTTGGTAAAATTGATATCCTCTATAGTGTTCAGCGGTATCAGGTGAATATGCGCATGGGGTACTTCCAGCCCTATAACAGCTATTCCCACCCTTTGACATGGGATAGCTTTTTCTATGGCTATAGCTACCTTTTTAGCGAATAACATCAATCCTGCAAGGGTTTCGTCATCCACATCAAAAATTCGGTCTACTTCTGCCTTTGGCACCACCAGTACATGGCCTTTGGCCAAAGGAAAGATATCCAGGAAAGCAAAGTACCTTTCATCCTCTGCTATTTTATAGCTTGGTATTTCGCCTTGGATGATTTTAGTGAAAATGGTTGACATTGTAGCGCAGCGCGTTTAGTAAGAAATCTCCAACACATCAAACTCCATGATACCGGCAGGTGTTTTGGCTTGGGCCGTTTCACCTACTTTCCTGCCCAGCAGTGCTGCGCCAATCGGTGAAGTAGAGGAAATCTTATTCTCTTTCAGATTAGCCTCCTGCTCACTAACTATCATGAAGGTCATCTTCTTGTTCATCTTCTTGTTCAGCACCTCTACTTTGGCCAATATACCCACTTTTGAGTTGTCCATTTTGCTCTCGTCCAGTATGCGCGAACTGGCCAAGGTTGTTTCCAACTCAGATATTTTTGCCTCCAGGTGACCCTGCTCCTCTTTGGCAGCATGGTACTCTGCATTCTCGCTCAGGTCACCCTTCTCCCTTGCTTCTGCGATAGCAGCAGCCACCTCCGGGCGCTTTACAGTGCGCAGGTAACGTATTTCTTTTTCCAGGGCCTCGTACCCTTCTTTTGTCATATAAAATGTTGACATATCAATCTCTGTTTATCTAAATTATATCAATTCTGTTTGAAACAAAGGCCGTTTTCAGGGCCACTGCGGCTTCTTTTTAAAAGCCAAAGACGCCTCGGTTTTTCCGAAGCGTCTTTATATTTTGTTATATGCGAAGCTAATTAAAAATTGCTTCGGTACGAATATTAATATTCAATGAATATCTCAACCCTGCGGTTTTGTTGGCGATGTTCTGCATTATCGTTGGCTACTTTAGGCTTATCCGGACCGAAAGCCTCTGTACCTATCCTGTAGTCCTCGATACCTTTAGATATAAAGTACTGCTTAACAGCCGTTACACGATCCTGAGACAGTTGTACGTTTTTAGCTCTTGGTCCTACGTTGTCCGTATGGCCTTGTAGCTTAACCAAGCCATCTTTGTCTTTGCGCAATTTGCTAACCAGGTAGTCAAGATACTCATAAGAAGATTTGCTGATAACTGCAGAACCTGATTCGAACTCAAGGTTATCGTAGTCATCCATTACTTCTATTTTCTTGCCATCCTTTTCCTCGATGTGTGATTTAGAACCGAAGAAGAAAGTATCTATTTTAACCACCTCTACATTCTTAATCCTAACCACAGTATCAGGAGCTTTGCTCTTAGCAGCTTCCAATTCCGCACGTAGTTTCTCATTTTCTGCGTTTATAGAATCTATGCGAGCGGCACTTTCTGCAGCCAATTCAGCTTTAGATTTTTTGCTTCCTGATGCTTTCTTCTCTTTTTTGGTCTCTTCGTAGCCTGATGACGCTACTTCAGTAACAGGATCCTTTATTTTCTCTTTAGGTACCAGGTTAAAACGCAAACCAAGGCTATGTGTACCTTTATAAGGAGATGTAGAACGGAACGAGTAATCTATACCAAGGCGAGGGCCTGTGCCAT
>DLGO01000106.1:0-31253 GCA_002482725.1 Bacteroidetes bacterium UBA7692
GGGGCGAAGAGCTGGACGGGCTGTGCGTGGCTGGCGTTCAGCTGCCTGTGCTACCCGGGTAGCAAGTGGTTTATCGGCAGGGAGGAGATAAAGCGATTGCGGGACTCTTCGCTGATTACCTTCTTCAATGTGTGCAAGCTATATGGTATAGAGAAAGGTGTACACTACAAGTATATGTCGGGTGACAACTACATACAATTTGCCAATGGCAGCAGGATAGACCTGCTGGACCTGAAGTACCTGCCGGGAGACCCGCTGTATGAGCGATATGGGTCTGTAGAGTATACAGGTGGCTGGATAGAGGAGGCAGGGGAAATAGACTTTGGAGCCTACGACACCCTGAAATCACGCATAGGCAGGCACAGGAACGATGAGCATAGCCTGCTGCGTAAGCTATTCATTACCTGCAACCCTAAGCGGAACTGGCTATACAGTGAGTTTTACCAGCCGCAGTTGCAGGGGAAGTTACGCGAGAAGGCGGTATTCATAAAAGCACTGGTGCGCGATAACCCGAATATGGATAAGGGGTATGTGGAGGGGTTGCAATCTATCAGCAGTATGCCGCGCAAGGAAAGGCTACTACATGGCAACTGGGAATATGACGATGACCCGAACAGATTGATGGAGGGTGCAGCCATAGGTGACCTGTGGACGAATGATTTTGTGCAGGAGGGTACATTCCGCTGTATAACAGCCGATATAGCCCTGCAAGGGTCTGACAGGTTTGTACTGGGTGTATGGTATGGGTTGGTATTGAAAGATATCTATGTAATGCAGCGAACTGATGCCAAGGAGGTAGAGGCTTCTATAAGAAGACATGCAATGCTGTATCAGGTGCCACAGTCGAACATACTGTATGATGCAGATGGGGTGGGTAGCTACCTGCGGTCGTACCTGGATGGTGGAAAGGCATTTGTAAATGCCAGCAAGCCTATAAACAACGAGAACTACCGCAACCTGAAGACGCAGTGCTACTATAAGCTGGCAGAGTATGTGAACGGGAATAAGATACGAATGGCTGCTAAAGAGTGGAGGAAGGAGATAACAGAGGAGCTGGAGCAGATAAAGGCGGTGGTGCCGAGTGAGGATGGTAAGCTGGCGATAACCAGCAAGGATGATGTAAAGGCGAATATTGGCAGGTCACCGGACTTTGCGGATATGATGGCGATGCGGATGTTTTTTGAGGTGAAGCAGAAGAGCAAGACGACGATAGGGTTCTGGAGGAATGGGATGTGGTGCTATGAGGAGATGGGTGGGTGATGAATGGATTATGAGCTGGAACGGATTCATCCCGCTGGTTTGTTTATGATTATTTTCAGTTGCAACTGCGGCTGATTTTTTTGCCAGAGCGCTAAACTATGGCTGCAAAAATCTTTCTTGTTGCACCAGAAAATAATTTCATAAACATTCCCATCAGATAAATCAGTTCCAACTCCGGATTACACGGAATAACACGGATTTTTTAGCAGCCGAAAATGCAGACGGGAATTTAGGTTGATGGTGTTTTGTGAGGACACAAACCACGGTGGGGGAGCGGAGAAACAGAGCGGAGAGCGGAGGGAACAGCGGGAATACAGGAGACGGGTTCGGAGAACCCTGGGGTCTGGGTTCGGGATTCCTTGCAGAAAATCCCGAACAGCGGAGCAGCCGTGAATACAGGAGGCGAGGTCACAGGCACCGCTACGCTAAAGCCTGCGCCAGGGAAGTGATCACGGATTACTCAGATTGCACGGAATGATACGGATTTTTAGCAGCAGAAAATGCAAGCGGGAATTGGGTTTGATGGTGTTTTGTGAGGACACAAACCACGGAATACAAACAGCCGTGAATACAGAGTCGATAAGGGACCGGGAATGTTCTTTGAAATAATGGATGAGCGTGCCATGAGGTATGAGCGTGGCGGATGGGCCAGGCGCGAGGGATAGGAGTGGATACCCCACAACGCAGCGAAGCGGAGTGAGGAGTAGGAACGGATAGCCCGACCCGCAGGGACGCGCCATGTAATAAGCTTTGGTTATAGGGCACAAAAAAAGCGCGGTTCTCACCGCGCTTCCCTTGTATAATATTTCAGACCCGATTAAAAGTCGTTTACACTGATGTTCTTTTTGTAGGCTTCTGCATCTTGCCAGCTGCTTTCTATGCTTAGCTCAAATGTCAGAAACTGGTTTTGCTTCAATGTAAAGGTTACATCGCGCACCAGCCATTGGTATACGGTGGTTACACCTACTACGCGCTCGTTTACAGGTTGGCCGAATTTGTAGGTAAGGATGAATTTCATTTGCTCGAAATCGGTCTTTGGTCCTTCTGCTGCTACTTTAAAGAAGCGGTTGTCGTCGTTGAATACATAGTTCAAGCGGTTCAGGCGCACATTACCGATTGCCATTTCGTCGCCACGTACTGTGTAGGCGTTTTTCAGGCTCAGGGTATTGTCTTTCAGGAACTCTACTTTTGAATCTTTTTTGTAAGCAGAATCCAGCTTGGCTCCCCAAGGAATATCGCGGAAGTCGGTAACACTAGCATCTTTCATTTGTTGTGCCATCATAACTACCGGCATGATCAACAGGAGCAGCAATAATTTTTTCATTTGTCTGATTTTTTTTTGAACTATAGCAAAGATGGGCGGTTTTAGCTTTGGTGCAAACAAAGTTTTGCGAAGTTTTCCTAAAACAAAGCATTGACTGTTTGCTGTTTAGGGCAAATGCTAAAATGAAAAGGTATGCGGATAAATCATATAGTTGCTTACTTTCATTTCGGGAAACAACAGTAGAGTATGAAAGAGAAAGTAGCGGGAGTTATTGGTGCTGGTAGCTTTGGGTCGGCTATAGCCAACCTGCTTGCCGAAAATATGCAGGTGTGCCTGTATGCCCGCGACAGCGATGTGCGCGAGCAGATACGGACTGTGCGCGAGGCTAATGGTTTTAAGTACCACGAGCGCGTAACTGTGGTAGATACATTGCAGGAGCTTACAGAGAGGTGCTACATTATTTTTCCTGTGGTGCCATCGCAGTTTTTCCTGAGCATGATACGCGATTGCGCTCCCTACCTGCAGCCCGACCACCTGATAATACATGCTACCAAGGGGCTGCATGTGGACTTTGACCTGGAGACCGCCACACCGCAGTCGATAAACCTGAAAGATATACGCACCATGAAGCACATCATACGCCGCGAAACAGGCGTAGTGCGCGTGGGTTGCCTGGCAGGGCCAAACCTGTCGGCAGAGCTGGCCGATAGGCAACCTGCTGCCACAGTAGTAGCCAGCCGCTTCGATGAGGTGATAAGCGAGGGCCAGCTATGCCTGCGCAGCAACCGCTTTCAGGTATATGGCAACAAGGACCTGCTGGGTATAGAGCTGGCAGGCGTGCTAAAAAACTATGTGGCCCTGGCTGCCGGTGCGCTAAATGGTTTGGGCTATGGAGAAAACGCTAAGGCACTGCTGATAACGCGCGGCATGGCAGAGATGATATACATAGGCAAAAAGCTGGGGGCCGACAAAAAAGCTTTCCTGGGTATGGCAGGCATAGGCGATTTGATAGCCACTTGCAGTTCACCCAGGTCCCGGAATTTTTCGGTGGGATATCGCCTGGCAAAGGGCGAAAAGCTGGATGATATAGTGGCCAGCCTGGGCGAAGTAGCCGAGGGGATACGCACGCTAAAGATTGCCAAGCTGATAGTGGATAAAACGAACCAGCCGGCACCATTGCTGCAGGTGCTGAATAAAGTATTTTTCGAAGGGCTGGATGTGGAGCGCGCAGTTGCATACCTGATGCGCTACCCGGTACAGGAAGATGCAGAGTACCTGAATCTGTAGAAAAGCTTACTTGCTTGCTATCCTTACAAAAGCGCCTAGTGGCAGTTTTTTGTCGTGCTTATCGTTCAGGTATAGCTCGCCTATTTCGCGCTTCGATGAGCGGAACTGCTGGCCTATCATATTCTCCAGTATCATGGCCGAAAAACCAAGGGAGTAGGCATTCAGTATCATGAAGTGATTTTCCTCGTCCAGTATCTGCTGTACTTCGGTCATCATTTCGTTTATCTGGTCTTCCAGTTTCCACTTTTCGCCATTGGGGCCGTGGCCGTAGGCGGGTGGGTCCAGTATGATGCCATTGTATTTGTTGCCGCGGCGTGCTTCGCGCTTTACAAATTTCAGGGCATCCTCTACCATCCAGCGGATGTTGTCGAGGCCGCTTAGCTGCATGTTTTCGTTGGCCCAGGTTACCACCTGCTTTATAGAGTCGCAGTGCGTGGTCTCTGCACCGGCTGCGCGCGCAGCCAGCGATGCACCACCGGTATAGGCAAACAGGTTAAGGAACTTCGGCGCTATGCCTTTGTTCTTTTGGGCTGTTACATTGTTATAGATAAAATCCCAGTTGACTGCCTGCTCGGGGAAAACGCCCACGTGCTTGAAGGAGGTAAGCCCAAGGCGTATCTGTATAGAATCCCTTTCGTTGAACTCATACTTAATAGTCCATTGGTCGGGCATTTGCTTCAGCTTTTTCCAGTCGCCATTGGAGCTCGACTTAGGCACAAAGCGCACATGCGCATCGCGCTCCCAGCTTTGTATGTTGGCGGTGGGCGTCCATACCGCTTGCGGCTCGGGCCTTATGGTTACGAAATTGCCGAAGCGCTCCAGCTTCAGGAAGTTGCCGCTATCCAGCAACTCATAATCTGTAAAATCTGTGGGTGTTAAACATTGAATCACAGCGCGAAAGTAATAATAAGTGCGGTAATGGCTTCTTAACCGATAAGTGTAAACGATTGCTAATTACCCGATTTGTTAAAAATAGGGGAAATTATTGCCCAATTTGCGCTCCCCACTTCGTTAACGAATGTTTAAGCAAGTTGAAAAGGATTTTGGCACGGCATTTTAACATAGTTCCACAGAACTCATTGCAGAAAGGGGTTTTGATTTACCATACTTGATGAATTGAAACGGCTTTTTTCAATGGGTTTATTTTTCTTAATCTAAATATTTAAAAGTTATGGAAACGACCGAAAAAAAGGGAATCTCAAGACAGACATTCGGGCTGGTAATACTGGCACTATTGATCGTTAACTCACTAACACTTTACCTTTTCTACACCGAAAGACAAGCAAAAGAAACGACTATATCCAACAAAGAAGTAGTCGAGAAAGATTATAAAAGATTGACTGAAGACTTTGATTTGCGCAACGTAGAGTTGGAAAAATTCAAAGGCAAGAATGCTGAGCTGGACAAAGCCATAACGCAGCAACAGGAAGAAATAAAAATGCAGCGCCGCACTATAGAGAGCCTGCTTGCTAAAAACAACTTGTCTAAAGCGGAGTACAACAAAGCAATGAAAATGATCGCTAACTACGAGATTACATTGGATGAGTTGAACCTGAAAATAGAAGAGTTGAGCATGCAGAACCAACAGTTGGCATCTGCTAACCAGGACTTGTCTGTAAATCTTGCCAATGAGAAAAGCCTTGGCCTGACACAACAAGAGAAGATAAACGCTTTGAACAAAAAGGTAGATGAAGGTTCTTTATTGCAATTGACGGACCTGGATGTGAAAGCCGTAAGAAGCCGTATAACAGGCAGGGAAGTAACTGTACGCAGGGCTAAAAATGCAGAAAGCCTGCGCATCACTTTCGAAACAGGCGACAACCGCATATTGGATCCGGGTACTTTGAGTTTGTTTGTTAGGATCATCAATCCAAAAGGTGAAACGATTGCTATAGCAGACAAAGGGTCAGGGACAATAAAAATGAACAACAGCGAAGAGCAAATGATGTTTACCAAAAAAGCAGACCTTGACTGGAACCAGTCTAACAAAAAGGTTACTGTTTACTGGAACGACCAGATAAATGCTCCGGGCAAATACACAGTTGAAGTTTACCAGAACGGATATGTGATAGGTAAAAAAGAAGTTGAATTAAGCTAATAAGGGTTAGTATAGTTTTGGTGAAAATAGAAGGGTTCCGGTTTATACCGGAGCCCTTTCTTTTGTTTAAAAGCGTGGTTGAAATTAATTGTATAATTTATGCTGAAAGCCACATCCAAAGCAAGCCTTACGACGTAAATAAATTTGAAACAACACAAATCTGACTTATGAAAAAAATCTTTACGCCTATTATAGCCATGGCAATAGCTGCCACCGCTTCGGCCCAGCAAATTGTGGCCCTTACAAAAGCAAACCAATTGATAACAATAGCCAATGCCGGCATACCTACGGTTACGGGTTTGCCTGTTACTGTTACAGGGCTTACCACCGGACAAACATTGGCTGGTATGGATTACAGGCCTAACACAGGAGAGCTGTTTGGCTTGGGTTACGATACCCTCAATGGCAATGCCCAACTGTATGTCATTAATGCTACTACAGGTGTTGCTGTTCCGGTGTCTGCTTCTACATTTACCCTTGCCCTTGGCAATGGTAGCATCGGCTTCGACTTTAATCCTACTGTAGACAGGATTCGCGTGGTAGGTTCTAATGGCAAAAACTACCGCCTGCATCCAAACAATTCGATAGCTGCTACAGATACAGACCTTGGCTTTGCCGTAGGTGATGCGAATGCAGGAGCTACACCGGCAGTGGGTGCTTGCGCATATACCAATAGCTTTATCGCCAGCCCATCTACTACCTTGTATGATTATGATGAGACGCTGAATGCCTTGCTGCTACAGAATCCGCCAAACGCTGGCACGCTCAATACAATCGGTGCTTCTGGCATCACTGTAAACTCAAGCGACAGAACTGTAGACATGGATATATATTACAACCCTGCTACCAGCACCAATATTGCTTATTTGTCAGCTAATACATCAGGAAACACCAACGACAATTTGTACACTATAAATCTGACAACGGGCGCTGTTACCAATGTAGGCCAGATAGGCTTACTAGGCACTGCTATCAAGGATATAGCTGTGGTTATTAACCGGACCCTTGCTCCGCTTACAGGGCAGTTGGTATATGGTCTTACAAGTGCAGGAACTTCATTGTTTACGTTCGATAGCGAGAGCCCTTCGGTAATCCGCACTTACACTGCCATCACAGGCTTGACTACGGGCCAGGTATTGGTTGGTATGGATGTGCGCCCTTCTGACCTTAACCTCTATGGCCTGGCTTACAACACTGCTACATTGCAAGCCCAGTTGTATATCATCAATAAAACTACTGCGGCTGCTACAGCCATTAGTTCTATCTTGATTCCGATGGACCTTGGCGGCATCAATGCAGCAGTGGACTTCAATCCGGTGGTAGACAGGCTGCGTGTTATAGGTACCAACGATTCCAGCTTCCGTATCAATCCAATCACAGGCGATATCGCAGCCAGGGATATGTCCTTGAACTATGCCGTGGGCGATGCGAACTTTGGCAACAATCCGAATGTAAGTGGCGCGGCATATACCAACAGCTATGCAGGTACTGCAACTACTACATTGTATGCCTTCGATGACCTGATAGCGGGTCTTTCTACAGTAAACCCGCCAAACAATGGCGTGCTTACTACAATAGCACAAAACATAGTATCGCTGAACAGCGCTGATTATACCACAGATATAGATTTCTATTACGACTTCCTTACTGCATCCAATATTGGATATTTAGTAGCTAATACAGGCTCGTCTTCTTTCGATTCGTTGTTCACCATTACTACAGCGGGTGTGGCTACGGGTGTTGGCCCAATCGGCAGCAACATCGCGGTTAAAGACATTGCAGTGCAATTGGCCTCATCGCCAAATGGTATCGCTTCGGTTGCCGCAGCAGCATTCAGCATCTATCCCAATCCGGTAAATGATAAGCTGACCATCAGCTTACCGGAAACAGCTAATAAGGCAGAGGTGTTAATAGTGGATATGATGGGCAAGGTAGTATTCCAAAGCACATTGACTGCTACTGCTAAAGCCTCCATAGATGTAAGCGAGTTGCAAGCCGGCTTCTACATGATAAATGTACAAGGCACAGATATCAAATACGCTCCTTCAAGGTTTATAAAAGACTAAGAAATAATGAGCTTAAACAAAAAGCGCGCTGCCAGATGGTAGCGCGCTTTTTGTTTTCCATGAGGACATGGATCTATATCTTCCCCATCACCACATGCAGTATCTGCTGTTCTTCAGTCAGGCTCTTGGCCAGCAGGTCATTAGCCTTGGCAAGTGTAGCTGTCTTGTACTCTTCATCGCTGTAGCCTGCTGCATTGATGCACACATTCAGGTAGGCGCCATACACTGCACTACGGGCGCATAGCGCACCCACGCCTGCATCGCTTACCGAGTTCGGGTTGCCCTCCTCGGCCATAGCGCGTATCACGCCAAAGCTCTTGTACGAAGCCTCCATTACGCTCAGTGGTATCTCTATGGCATAGCGGGTAGCCACTTGTATCGCAGCCTTACGCGCAGCCTTTTCAGCATCGGTTCCCTTGGGCAAGGCAAAGGCATTCATAATGCCATTAAAGGCATTGGTATCCTCGTCAACCAGCTTCAGCAGTTCGTCTTTTATTTGCTGTCCTTGTACGGCCCAGTTGCTGAAAAACTCCCACCGCTCATCCCATCCTTTTTTGTGTGAAGAAAGGTTGGCCACCATAGTGCCAAGGCTTACGCCCAGCGCACCCAGGTAAGCCGCTATGGAGCCACCACCTGGTGCAGGGCTTTCGCTGGCTGTTTCATTGGCAAATGCCTTAAGCGATAGTTGTACCAACTGCTTTTTCTGTGCTGCTTTCAGCACATATTCTATTATCCTTTCCTGCGGGTTAAATGGGGTCAGCTCATCCAGCCCCAGGCTCTTTATGGCTATCTTTATCAGCTCTTCTTCGCTTACGCCTATGCTCCTTTGCTGCTTTGCCAAAAAGTACCTGCCAGCATCCAGCATCGCCGATAGTGGTATCAGTCCCACCAGCTCAGAGCCTGTTACACGCATACCTCTGTTATACGCGCTTTTCACACATTCATCAAAGGCTATGTGTACCGGTGTCACATTTATATCCGTCAGATTCATCGACACCTGTGCCACGCCATATTCCTCTATAAACCAGCCAATGGCCTTTACCGATTTACAGCTGCCGGGTTGTACGGTTTCTACACCGTTGTCATCCTTTACTTTTCGCCCCTGTTCCCGAACATCAAATGCCACGCTGTTGGCCCTTCTGGTAGAGGTGGTATTCAGGTTTACATTATAGGCCACCAAAAAGTTCCTCGCGCCTATCACGGTGCTGCCGCTGCGTTCGTTGAATTTTGCAGGGCCGTAATCCGGTGCCCATTCAGGCTGGGTTATCTTTTGTGCTATGCCTTCGTATTCTCCTGCCCTTATAGCTGCCAGGTTTTTGCGGTGTGGTGCGGTGGCAGCATTTTCATATAGGTACATGGGTATGCCCAGGTCTTCGCCTATGCGCTGTGCCACTTCTTTGGCGCAGTTGATGCAGTCTTCCATGCTGGCATTTGCCACTGGTATAAAGGGGCAAACATCCGTAGCGCCCATCCTCGGGTGCTCGCCTTTGTGCTGGCGCATGTCTATCAGTTCCGATGCTTTTTTTATGGCATTGTAGGCGGCCTCCACCACGGCATGTTCATCGCCTACAAATGTTACTACTGTGCGGTTGGTAGCAGCGCCCATATCTACGTGCAGTAGTTTAGCGCCCTCTACCTGTTCTATGCTGTCGGTTATCTGTTTTATGATTGTTTTATCCCTGCCTTCGCTGAAGTTGGGCACGCATTCTATTATCTTTTTCATATCCCTTTCTGTTTGGATTCACACGAAAATACAAGGCAAGTTTATTGTTTTTTTGTTCATGGGGTAGTAACTTATGCAAAGTGTGTTTATTTAGCTTAGATTAGTAGCACAACACGATAAGCGCCTCGCTTTAAAATATGGAAAATTCAAACGAAAAATTACAGGCATTCGACCGCATTCTAACTATAATGAACGAGCTGCGCGAAAAATGCCCATGGGATATGAAGCAGACCCTGGAGACCCTTAGCCCCCTCACTATAGAGGAAGTCTACGAGTTGAATGATGCTATAAGTAATAAGGATATAAAGGGTATAAAGGAAGAAATAGGCGATTTGCTCCTGCACATCGTTTTCTATGCCAAAATAGGTGAGGAGCAGGGACATTTCGATATTGCTAGCGTTATCAATGCGCTGTGCGAAAAGCTGATTCACCGCCACCCGCATATATATGGCGATGTAAAAGTGACCAACGAGGAAGAGGTAAAGCAAAACTGGGAAAAGCTGAAGCTGAAAGAGGGCAAAACAAGTGTGCTGGGCGGTGTTCCCCGCTCACTACCTGCCATGCTGAAGGCTGTGCGCATACAGGATAAGGTGAAGCAGGTTGGCTTCGAGTGGAGCGATGAAAAAGATGTGTGGAATAAAGTAGAGGAAGAAATTGGTGAATTGCAGGAGGCATTGCAAAATGCCAAAGCAGGCACAGGAGCAAAAGAAAAGGTAGAGGATGAGTTCGGCGATGTGCTTTTCTCCCTCATCAATTATGCGCGCTTTATAGATGTAAACCCCGATGCGGCATTGGAGCGCACAAACAAGAAATTCATGGGCCGTTTCCTGTACATGGAGCAAAAGGCAAAAGACCAGAACAAAAAGCTGGAGGATATGACCCTGGCGGAAATGGACGAATGGTGGAACGAAGCCAAGAAAAAATAAGTAACGAAATACGCACTTAGCATATTGGAGCAGGTAAAGAATTTTATTAGGGCAAATGGTTTATTGCTGCTGCTGGGCATATTGCTGGCAGCTACCATGCTATTGCCCGATAAGGTGTCCCTGCAGTCTGCCTCAGCTACCCTGCAAAAGCGTATCGAAGAAAAGAAAAAGGAGTTCCTGGGCATTACTTCAGATAAGGCATTTGTGTCACGTATGCAGCAGGCAAAGGTTGGGCAGGCCGATCTTAACCGCCTGTCGGAAACAGGAATTAATTACCTCTATTACAAAGGCGATTCACTGGTTTTCTGGAGCGATAACCAGGCCATACCAGCCGAGGTTTTTTCCGGTTTGCATGATGCTGTTTCGGTGCGCAGGTTGCGCAATGGATGGTATATAGTATTTAGCAAGTACACAGCTGAGGGTGATGCTGTAGTCGGTCTCCTGCCGCTGCAGTATACCTATCCTATAGAGAACCGTTTTCTGCAAAATGATATAGCGCTGGTAGATAATTTTCCTGACAGGTTTAAGTTTTCTGCCGATGATATAAAAGGTGCAGTTGCGGTAAGCGAAGGCGATGGGCATAAATTGTTTTATATCTGGGAAGATGCCTCTGTCAACGAAAGTGGGGTTGCGTGGTTCCGCCTGGCTGCGCAGTTGGTGTTATTGGTTATTATCTGCATATACCTGCAGCAGTTAGTGCAGTGGCTGCGCCGCAAGCGCGGATTTGCTTCTGCTCTGGTATTTCTTGTATTAGTTACTGTTATCATCAGGGCTTTCATGCTTTGGCTGCATATTCCTGCCGAGTTTAATAAGCTGCCGCTATTTGCCCCGGAGCTCTTTGGTTCCAGCAGGGTTATTGCCTCTCTTGGCGATTTGCTCCTCAATAGCCTCTTGCTTTTGTGGTGGGTAGTTTTCTTTTTTAGCTATGGCTCTTTTGTTTATCCTGTTGCTAAGCCGCATTGGTTACGGTATTTGCACCAGGGGCTTATATTGGGTGTTGTCTTTGCATTGGCCATGCTCATTGCCTACATTTTCGAAACGCTCATTATAGATTCCAATATCTCTTTTCAGGTGTATAATCTGTTGAGTCTTGGTAAGTATAGCGCAGTGGGGCTATTGTGTATTGCGGCTTTGTTTCTTGTTCATTATCTCGTCGCAGATATAGTGGTGGCAATTATTACCGGCATCAGCCTTAGCCTGCTTTCTATCTGTATTTCTCTGGCTGCATGGGTGGCGCTGTTTGCGCTTTTTATTCTGGCTATGGGTATGTCGTTAGTGTATCTTGTAGCTGTGTTCTGGGGCGCGGGTTTTGTTCTGTTGCTTATGTGGATTCGCGAAGAAGGCTTCACACTCAATCGTAGCCGGAATCTCATCCTTGTTATAGCATTGTATAGCGGCTTGTCAGCCTATTTTGTAGAGGTGCTTTATGAAGTGCGCGAGCGCAACCTGCGCCAATTCTCCGCAGCTAATCTGTTGTCGGAGCGCGACCACAATATTGAGTACGCTTTCGATGGCATAGGCGATAATATCAAGGCCGATAAATTCATCCGCTCGGCATTCACTACTCCTGCCATTTCCCGTCGCGATGTGCGCGACAGGCTCAATACCTTATACCTCAATAATTATTTCTCCCGTTACGAGTCACAGTTTAGCCTCTTTTCGGGCGATGGTTTTCCGCTTTCGGTACAGGACTCTACTACTCTTACCGACTATATAGTACTATGGCAGCAGGAACACAATTCCAATACTATGCTGCGCTACGTGCGCGATAGTATTGGCGACTTTACATACCTGGCTATTATGCCTTTCAGCAACGATAGCAATTTATTGGGCTACCTTGTTTTGCGTATCATTCCCAAAACCTATTTTTCCAACAACGTTTATCCGGAACTGCTCACCACCAGCGGCATCAGCGACAAGATCGATGAAGAAGGCCTGGGTTATGCCATTTACCACAACAACAGGCTGGTGGCCCAGCAGGGCGATTACCCATACAGCTATTACTGGAACAATGAATTTGGCTTCCACGGAAGGCAAGATGCATTTATTGATATGGATGACTGGGAGCACAACATCCACCAATACTCCGACGATAAGCGTGTAATTATTACCGTTAAGCAGGAGAGCGACTTTGAGCCGGTGGCTACTTTCTCTTATTTCTTCACCATATTTTTAATTTTTAGCGGCTTGCTGCTCCTGGCCATCGTATTGTACCACAGGCTATCCGACAGGCAATCGGTTTTTGGCCCTGTATATGTCTCGTTCCGCACCAGGATCAACTATTCCATGTTGCTTATTATCATCGTTTCCTTTTTTGTTATAGGCGTTATTACCATAGGCTTCTTTCGCAATAAGTACGATAACTTTTATACCGACCGCCTTATGCGAAAGGAGAAAGCCATCCATGCCTCGCTGGAGTATACTCTGGGTAGCAGCAATTTGCTGAAGTTTAATGGCAAACCTTCGCTTGATGAGCTGGATGAAGAGCTTTCGCTGGAAATTGCCAAGTTGGCCTCTATCAATGCCATAGATGTAAACCTATACGATGTGCGTGGCTCATTGGTATCCTCTTCGCAAAACCTGCTTTACGATAAGGGGATAGTATCACGCAAAATGAATGCCTCAGCCTTCCTCAATATATTGAGCGGCAACGCTTCTCAGTATACGCACAATGAGCGCATCGGCAGGCTAGATTACCTGGCGACCTACTCTCCCTTGCGCAACAAACGTGGTGAAACGGTAGCATTCATAGGTATTCCCTATTTTGAGCGTACGCGCAGTATAGATGATGAGGTGAGTACCTTCCTCGTGGCTTTAATGAATGTGTACGTATTCCTACTTATTTGTACGGCTATTGTGGCATTCTTTATATCCAATTCCGTAACCAAGCCGCTTACTTATATAGCAGAAAAGTTGCAGCTAATCAACCTGAATAAGAAAAATGAACCCATACAATGGGATAGTAACGACGAAATTGGTGTGCTTGTAAAGCAGTATAATAAGATGATAAGGGAGCTGGAAAACAGTGCCGAGCAACTGGCCCGTACGGAGCGTGAAGGTGCCTGGCGCGAAATGGCCAAACAGATTGCCCATGAGATCAAAAATCCGCTTACGCCTATGAAACTCAGTATACAATACCTGCAGCGTGCCATAGACGATAACAAGCCCAATATAGAGGCATTGGCCCGCAAAGTGAGCCTGACACTGGTAGAGCAGATAGATAACCTCACCGCTATAGCCACATCGTTCTCTTCCTTCGCCCAAATGCCAAAAGGAGTTTACGAAGAGGTGGATCTTATCAGGATGCTTTCGGGTATCACCGAGTTGTTCAACAGGGAGTATGAAAATGGAGTGGAATTAACGGTAAAAACCGATTTTGCTAAAGTATTCGCCGACAGAAATCAGCTGGTCAGCGTTTTTAACAATTTAGTCAAAAACGGTCTTCAGTCGGTTCCCGATGGCCGCATACCCCATGTAAGCATCACAATAGAAGAGGAACATGCCATGGTAAAGGTACAGGTACGGGACAATGGTTGTGGTATTCCCGAGGAGAATTACAATAAGGTTTTTGTTCCAAACTTTACGACAAAAAGCAGCGGTACAGGCTTAGGTCTGGCTATTGCCATACAGATTGTAGAAACTGCCGGAGGGGCCATTTGGTTCGAAAGTAAAGTAGATGAGGGTACGGTGTTTTTTATCATACTGCCTAAAAATAAATAGGAAAATTTCGGGCGGCTATCCGGTTTCCTATCGCCGTTGATAAGATTGAAAAGAGGGTGGGACCCGGTAATTAACAACCCTCGCTTTTATTGTATGTTGAAACGGTTAACTTTGATAGCTTTTTTGACAAGAAATACAATGAAAAAAATCTACTTGCTGGCTTTGGCCATATCCTTGTGTGCATCCGTTCAGGCACAGTTCAAATGTTACTCAACAGAGGTTATAAATAAGCGAAGAGCGCTGGATCCTGCTTTCGACGAAGCGGTGAAGCGCGAAGACCAGCGGTTCATGAAGCTGATCCAATCCGGCCAGTTGATGCAGAATGCCAATCGTGGTAGCAGGGCCGTAAGGACCATACCTGTGGTAGTGCATGTAATCTGGAATACAACTGCAGAGAATGTCTCCGATGCAAGCATACAGCAGATGATGACTACCTTAAATCAGGATTTCGCCAACCTGAATCCTACGCTGAATACCTCTGCTGTCAGGTCTAGCTTCAAGGCGCTGTCAAAAGATGCCGAGATTCAATTTTGCCTGGCTTCACGTAGTCCTACAGGGGCTGCTACTACAGGTATCACCAGGTATAATACTACTGAGCTGGACTATGATCCGGATACCGAAGAGGATAAAATGAAGCTAAGCCCGGCAAATGGCGGAACGGGAGAAGCAGCGTGGGATCCAACCAAATATTTGAATATCTGGATTTGTGACATTACAGGAACCCAAAATGGTGGCGTAGGTGGTTATGCCTACAGACCGAATAGTGGTGGTGTGCATGGTGCTTACTTCGATGGATTGGTTATAGACTACCAGTTAGGTTTGGGAACCAATAACCACGTAGCCACGCATGAAATAGGCCACTATATGGGTTTGGCACATACATGGGGCGATAACGGGGGCAATGCCTGTGGTAATGTATATCCTGCTACCGATGATGGATTTAGCGAAACACCTGATTCTAAAGAGCCTAATTATTACTGTACCAAAAACATCTCTTGCACAAGCAATCATCCTGATGGAGATATGTACGAAAATTATATGGACTATGCGGCCGCATGTATGGCTTTGTTTACCAATCAGCAGGTGGCATATATGAATAGTATACTATCTGGTACCCGTGCCAGTTTGCTTACATCACAGGGTTGTGTAGCACCTAACGCACCTCCTGTAGCATCATTTACAGCAAACAGGCAAAGTATATGCAGCGGGCAAACGGTAACTTTTACCAGCACTTCTACAGGCAACCCAACATCTTATAGCTGGTCATTTCCGGGGGGTACGCCGGCCACTTCTACTGCTGCCAGTCCTACCATCACTTATTCTACTTCCGGCACATATAATGTTTCCCTTACAGCTACCAATACCTATGGTTCAAATACCAAAACGGAAACCGCTTTTATTCAGGTAAATGCAGGAGGTGGTGCGTTACCACTTGTTGAGGGATTCCAGACTACTACCTTTCCACCAACAGGCTGGAGCGTAACTAATGGCGATGCCGATATTACCTGGGCTAGAAATACCAGTGCAGGTGGCTTCGGTGCTTCTACTGCCAGTGCCTATATGAATAACGTAGACTACTCTACCATTGGTCAAAAAGACTGGTTGATTACTCCTTCTTATAGTTTCTCAGGTGTAACAGCAGGTAGAATAAAATTCGACTATGCTTATACACAGTTTTATGATGCCTCTGTGGGCTTTTACAACGATTCATTGCAGGTTATGTATTCTACTGACTGTGGCACTACATGGACCAGTTTGTGGAAGAAGGGCGGAGCATCTCTCTCCACTACCACGCCTGCTTATTCCAACACTACTTTTGTACCTACCGCTGCACAATGGAAAAAAGACTCTGTATCTCTTGCTGCCCTTTCCGGCCAAACCAATGTGAAATTTGCATTTATTGGTATCACCGGGTATGGCAATAATCTATACCTCGACAACATAAATGTATACAACAGTACTGTTGTAGTTACCAAGCCGGTAGCCGATTTCATTGGTACGCCTACTACAGTGGTAGTGGGCAACTCGGTGGCTTTTACAGATCTTTCTGCAAACGGCCCTACTTCATGGAGCTGGACATTTGCAGGCGGTACGCCGGGCACATCTACTGCACAAAATCCTGCTATTACTTATAACACAGTTGGTACCTATGCAGTTACACTTACTGCTACCAACACCGCGGGTAGCTCTACCCCTGTTACAAAAACAGCTTACATAACTGTAATTAATGCAACTCCCGCACCTGATTGCGATACGCTTACGCATTTTGATGATGCAACGGATGATTTGGCAATTTATGGTGTTAACGGAACATGGGGTGCAGTTTCGGGTCACAACGGACTTTTGGATAGGTCTAAGGCAGAGAAATATTCTACTGCACTAAGCAACCCCAAGGTATATGGCGGGTTCTATTATTTCGGATTGGCAAAATCGGCATCCGGCACCGGAAAAATAAGAGCAAAGGTTTGGGACAATACCGGCACCGGTGGTGCCCCGGGCAAGGCACTCGATTCTGTGGATGTATTGATAACTACTTTGGCAAATAATATCCAGTTAAACCTTCCTACTGAAATCAATTTCCCTACCCAACCTACAGTTACATCCGACTTTTATATTGGATTCTCTTTAACCTATGCAGCGGGCGATACTGTTTACCTGCTTACAAGTACCACTGCATCGCCGGGCGTAGGCCAGGGATGGGAGCAAAAAAGCAACGGTACATGGAACTCTTATGTAACAGCCTATGGTAATGATTTGCCAAATGTTATTTTTGCAAAAGTTTGTGGTACGGCTTCACCTCCTGCTGCCAATTTTTCGGCAAACAAAACTACTGTATGCGCAGGTCAGTCACTTACCTTTACCGACCTTTCCACTGGCTCTCCAACCTCTTGGAGCTGGACTTTTGGTGGCGGTACACCAGCGGCATCTTCGGTTCAGTCTCCTGTTGTTACTTATAATATACCAGGTACATATACTGTAGCGCTTACTGCCAGCAATGCAAACGGTAGCAATACAAGTACCAAAACATCTTATATAATAGTAAAGGCCAATCCGGTTGCTACTACCACAGCAACACCGGTTGCCTGCTATGGCCAGTCTTCGGGTGGGGCTACTACTACTGTTACAGGCGGTACTCCAACCTATACTTACAAATGGTCAGATGCTTCTACAGCATCTTCACTATCTAATAAACCTTCCGGCCTATATTCAGTTACTGTTACTGATGCTAATCAGTGCGCAGATACTGCGTTGGCTATTATTTCACAACCGGTAGCTGCTGTTTCTGCAGTGGCTAGTGGTAACGACGCTATATGCGGAAAAAATAATGGTTCTGTCACAACTGTTGCCAGCGGTGGTTCCGGAGGATTCAGGTACAAGTGGAGCACCAGCGATACCACAGCTACAGTCAGCAATCTTTATGCAGGTACGTATACTGTAACCATTACAGATGCTAAAAATTGCACAGCCACTGCTACGACTACCATTATCAATCAGCCAAGCAATGTTTCAGCAAGCGTATCAGTAACCAATGCAAATTGCGGACTGTCTGATGGATCAGTTGTTGCTTCTGTTACCAATGGCGGTGGTGGTATTTCTGTTATTCATTATACATGGAATACCGGCGACACTACTTCTGTAGTTAATAACCTGCCATCTGGCACCTACAATGTTACTGTTACCAATAATATAGGCTGTACAGCTACTGCGTCAGGCGTTATCAATAATATTCCTGTAAGCTTTTCCGTAGGTGTTATCACCACTTCTGCCACTTGCGGCAAACCAACTGGTACGGCTACCGCAAACATTACCAATGGTGGTGGCAGCACATATACTTATAGGTGGAATAATAATGAGACTACTGCTCTTATAGATACCCTTGCACAGGGTACATATACTGTCACTGTTACCAATAGCATCGGCTGCTCAGTGGTGGCATCAGGTGCGGTAAACAACCAAACCGGCGGGTTCTCAGCATCTGTGTCTACTACAGCTGCAGCATGTAGCAATGCTACAGGTTCGGCTACAGTTAGTGTAGCCAATGGTGGTGGCAATACATTTACCTATCTGTGGAGCTACAATGGCCAGACAAGTGCTACTATCAATAACCTGTCCGCAGGGCCGTACTCTGTTACTGTTACCAGTACCGGCGGTTGTTCTACTACTGCTTCGGGTGTGGTAAGCAGCCAGGCTTCCAATTTCCTTATAAGCGTTACTACTACTACTGCCTCTTGTGGCAAGCCAAACGGTACTGCTACAGTAGCGGTAACTAATGGTGGAAGTGGCAACGTAACCTACAGATGGAATAACAATGAAACAACTACCTTGATAGATAGCCTTGCGGTTGGCAATTATTCTGTGACTGCTACCGATGGTTTGGGTTGTACCACCAGCGCATCCGGCTCTGTGGGCAATTCGAATGTTAACTTTGCAGTAAGCGTTACTACTACCCCTGCCACATGTGGTCAGCAAAATGGTACTGCCACAGTGGCTGTTACTAGTGGTGGTACAGGTACTGTCACCTACAAGTGGAATACTACACAAACTGCTGCATCTATCACCAATCTTTCTGCGACTGCCTATTCAGTTACAGCTACCGATGCGGTGGGCTGTACTGCTGTCGCCTCGGGTACTGTTAGTAGTCAGGCTACTACCTTCTCGGCGGCAGTTACTACCACCAATGCTATTTGTGGCAAGCCAAATGGTACCGCTACTGTTAGCATCACAAATGGTACAGGCGGCACATATACCTATCTATGGAGCAATGGCGACAATGCTTCATCTACAGATAGTCTTGCGGGTGGCAGCTACTCTGTTACTGTATCCAATACCAATGGTTGTTCGGCAGTAGCTTCAGGCACGGTGGCCGCTCCTGCTACATCCATTTCCATAGGTGTAACAGCTACAGATGCTACCTGCGGCAAGCAGAATGGCTCTGTTACGGCTACCATTATCAATAACGGTGGTGGTACTCCTGCTTATTCATGGAGCACAGGCGATAATACTGCTGTGGTTAATAACCTGGCGGGCGGCACCTATTCAGTTACTGTCACCAATGCGGCAACTTGCTCGGCAGTGGCATCTGGCACTGTGGCGGCTCCTGCGGTTGGTTTCACAGTTAGTGCAGCTACAGTAGATGCGCAGTGTGGCATAGCCAATGGCACTGCTACTGCTACGGTAACCAATACAGGCACAGGTACTATAAGCTTGCTGTGGAGCACAGGCGATACTACAACACAGGTTACAGGTCTTACGCCTGGTACATATACAGTTACGGCTACTAATGCTGCCGGTTGTACCCTTACCGCATCCGCATCTTTGAGCAACATATCTAACCTTGCTGTTACGCTTACAGGTACCAATCCTACTTCGGCGACTGCTACCGATGGGCAGGTTACTTCTTCTGTAGCAGGTGGCACGCAGCCATATAGTTATTTATGGAGCACAACATCTACCCAGGCATCAGTAAATGGGTTGGGCGCTGGTACATACACACTTACTGTTACAGACAAAGCGGGCTGCATTAAAATAGTAAGTGCTACACTTACTACGGATACTGCTTTGGCTATAGGCAATGTAGCTTTATCTGCCATCAGGATTTATCCTAATCCTGTTACAGATGCAGTAAATATTGAGGTAACTGCTGCGCTAAGCGCGGACCTTAATATTCGCCTTACTGACGTTGCAGGCAGGTTGTTAAGTACAATTAACAAAGGCAACTATACCACAGGTACCGAACGTCTGGATATGGCGCAGCTGGCAGCAGGTATGTACTTTGTACAGGTTAACGCTGGCAAATCGACCAGGACAATAAGAATTATTAAACAATAAAAATAAGAGTAACAATAGTAGGGTATGTCAATTATTCCTTACTGTTGTTGCTCAATTTCAAATCAATTATTAAGAATGAAGCAATTAATTGCACTTGCCCTTACGACGCTTTTTATTTCACAATCAATTGCGGCAGGTGATGGCTGGTGTGGGTCAGCTAAGCTCCTGAAGCAACAACTGGAGGAAAATCCGGCATTGAAGGCTGAGATGGAAGATATAATAGCAAACTATAAAGCAAATGAAGCAAAGATGGGCCATGGCGCCAGGGCTAATGGCGTAGTATATGTACCGGTAGTGTTTCATATCATACACAATGGGGATGCAATAGGTACAGGCGAAAATATTACGGATGAACAGGTAATTTCGCAGATAGATGCGCTGAACCTTAATTTCAGTCATTCTAATGCCGATACAGCAAATATACCTGTAGAGTTTAAAGGTTTGGTAAAGGATACAAAGATCCAGTTTTGCCTGGCGAGGTATAACCCGCAAGGCAATCCTACTACAGGTATAGAGCGCCTCCAGTTTAGTCGTGCCACATGGGATACGGAAAATGATATTGAAACAGCGTTAAAACCAAGCACTATCTGGGACAGGACCAAATACCTGAACATCTGGAGCATACGCATGGGAGGTGCATTATCCAGCGGTGGCACATTAGCTTATGCCACGCTACCATTTGCTACCAATAATCAAACCGATGGTGTAATTGCAAGGTACACTACTATAGGTACTACAGGGCCACTGCTACCTAACTATACATTGGGCAGGACCATAGTGCATGAGGTTGGCCATTGGCTAGGCTTGTTTCACATCTGGGGAAATGATAACGGAACATGCGACAATGGCGCCAATCAGTTTCCCACCTCAGACTTTATAGATGATACTCCTGATCAGGCAGATATGTATTTTGGTTGCCCTACCTATCCGCAAAACTCTTGTGGAGTATCTAATATGTTCATGAATCACATGGATTATACAGATGACGATTGCCGTCATCTTTTTTCTGCAGACCAGGGAGAAAGGATGTATGGAGTGCTGACACAAGGTGGAGCAGGTAGCAGACAAAGTATTTCCAATGCTTCATCAAAATGCTTCCTGAATTTTGATGGTTCTTTGCCTCGCCTGGTGTTTCCTTTGGACACTATTTGCTCTACTACGTTCAGCCCGATTGCAGTGGTTAAGAATGTTGGATTCACCAATATTACCAGCGGAACTATTACCTACAGCATAGATGGTGGCACAGCTGTATCAGTGCCATGGACAGGTAATCTTGGTACCAATCAGGAAGATAGGTTTATACTTCCATTGATAAGCACTACCGAAGGGAACCATACCATAACTGTTACTTTTGAAAATCCGAATGGCGCAGGTATAGATAATGATGCCAGCAACGATGGTAGCACTTTCAATTTGCTGGTGTATGAAGGTGGTTCAGGCCTTGCAACACCATTTACAGAAGATTTTGAAAGCGGGTTATATCCGCCGATTAACTATTCAATTATAAATGGTGGAGGGGCAAATACCTGGAAACAGGCCACTGTTACGGCATACTCTAATACTCCGGGATTCAGTGTAGTAATAGATAACCGCAATTACTCCTCTAATCCGAATAAAGCTAAGGATGCTTTTGTAACAGATGATTTTGATGTAAGCCAGCTTACCTCTCCTCAGCTTTCATTCGATGTAGCCTATGCGCGTTATAATGCCAACCGTTCTGATACTATGATTGTATATTATAGTTTGGACTGCGGCGCGCACTACTACCAGATATATAAAAACGGAGGTACTAATCTTTCTACAGCATCTGATCAGACTACGGCCTTTGTACCTACTGAAACACAATGGAAAAATGTTGCCCTGGGGCTTGCAGGCCTTAAGGGCCAGACCAAGGTGCGTTTCAAATTTGAAAATATATCAGGATGGGGAAATGCTCTTTACCTTGATAATATAAATGTTTCGCAAAACATAAGCGCTGCCATAGAGGATGCGCGACCTAAGTTGCCGGTGAGTGTTTATCCAAATCCTGCATCCAACTTGTTGTCTGTAAAGCTACCTATAGAGCATCCGTTTACCAGCTACGAAATTGTGAACGCTATAGGCCAGAAAATCAGTAGTGAATTGATTTCCCAGCATGCTTTGATATTGAATACGGAATCGTTAAAAGGCGGGCTATATTTTATCCGCTTTATAGCACCGAATTTTACACAGCACAAAACTTTTGTAATAGCCAGATAGTAACAGGATTTCCATAAATAAGATAAAGGGTACAAAAGCATAGGTAATGAAACCTCTTTTGTACCCTTTTTTATTTTAAAAAATTGCTTATTTGCTACTCTTTTTTTTGAAGGAAATATTAAAATGAAAAAACAGCTTACTCTTTTAGCGCTTTGCTTGATATTGGTATCGGCTATAAATGCGCAAACTGCAAAATTTAAAAACTGTGCTACTGTAGAGGTGCAGCAGCACAGGGAGGCACTTAATCCCGGATACCTGGCAGCTGTCAGAAAAGCATTTGACAATGCCAAGGCAGCCATTGGCCACACAGGTGCATCTCGTGGGTTAAATGTAGGTGATACTATAATCAAAATAAGGACTGTGTTCCATGTGGTTTATACCTCAGCAGCCGATAGTCTCGACGAAGATGTAATCCAATCTCAAATAGAAGTGCTGAACCAGGATTATAGAAGGAAAAATTCTGACACGATCAATACAAGGGCCGACTTTGTTCCTTTAGCAGGCGATGCGGGCATCGAGTTCTTTTTGGCTACCGAAGATCCGGATGGCAATCCGACAAATGGCATTGTTTATTCCGAAGGTACCCCAACAGGTTTCTTTGGAACCTTTGATCCGTTTAGCGACAATGTAAAAGATCCTGCACAGGGAGTAGGCTGCTGGCCGTCTGACAAATACCTGAATATCTGGGTTTGTGACCTGGGCTTTTTCGGGGTGCTGGGCTACGCTTACCCTCCGGTAGACTTACCTAACTGGCCTGCCCAATCTACTATAGACTCTTTCAGGCAAGGTGTTGTGCTCGACTACAGGGCGGTAGGCAGCAGAAACCCGGATCCTATAGCTCCCGAAGCCGATGGCGGCAGAAGTGCTACACACGAGATAGGACACTACCTTGGTCTTAGGCATATATGGGGCGATGACCAGGGCAAATGTACAGCCAATGGAGGCGAAGACGATGGTATAGGCGATACACCGGAGAGCGGCGATGCTTCGCAGCAAACCTGTAACCTGAACATCAATAGTTGTACAGACACTACGGCTATAGACTACAGCGATATGGTAGAGAATTTTATGGACTACAGCGACGACGCCTGTCTTAACATGTTTACGAAAGGCCAGATTGAATTCATGCGCTCGGTATTGCTTACATACCGCCCCGGCATAGCGGAGTACGAGATAGTACAAGGCCCGCAAACGCCTAATGGGCTTGCAGCAGATCAGAATATTACTGTGTTGTCGGTGTACCCGAATCCTGCCAATGATATGATAAGCGTAGCTACCAAATTCGGCAAATCGGTTTCCGGTTCTGTGACGCTTATGGATATAATGGGCAAAACAATCAACTCTGTAGAGTTGAGCAATACTACAGCAGAGCGCATCAGCTTCGATGTGTCAAATCTTGCTGTAGGTGTTTATACTGTTAAGGTAAAGGCTAATGAGCAAACAATAACCAGGCGCGTTGTAAAACAATAGTTGCCGCATAGGATATATAGAAAGGGAGCAAACCAATATGGCTTGCTCCCTTTTTTATTTGCGAAAAATTGCTGCTCCGTATCCTTCTATTGTCACTATTCCATCCTGCACTTTGCTGCCCGATAGGTATAGGGTTGTGCTTGCTGTACCTATTGGCATGGCTTTAGCCTGCTTACCTAAATTAAGGTATACAACTACATCTTCCTTGTCCGCTTTGCGCCTGAAAGCGAGCATGTGTTTAGGCAATTCTTTTGTAGCGATAAGTTCTATCGAGCCATAGCGCAATGCATCCGAACTATTTCTAACCTTCAATAGCTGCTCTATTGTTTTTAGTAATGAGCCCTCCGTTTGTGCTTCTTTTTCAATGTTTATACTATGATAGTTTTCATTTACTGGTAACCATGTAGTACCGGCTGTGCTGAATCCTGCATTGGTGCTATCGTTCCACTGCATAGGTGTGCGCATCTCATCACGGTTCATTGTTTCGCCTGCCATGTCGAATAGGACACGCGGGTAATTGCGCATTTTCTGAGCTATCGGGTCTAGTCCTTTTTTATATGGTATCCGGGCATCTGTCATGCCTATTTCCTCGCCATAGTACATACATGGTACACCACGTGTGGTTAGCTGCAGCGTATGTAGCAGTGCCGCTTTGCGGGTATCATCCTTTAGCCGTTTTATGCTCCTGCGCCTGTCGTGGTTGCTGAATACATATACCGGCATAAATGGCTCAGGGAAGGCCTGCTCTACATTACTTATCAATTCTTCAAAATAGCTTGCCTTGAATTTAAACCGCAGCATCTCGAAGTTGAATACAAGGCCCAGTCCATCATTTTTTTCTGCTCCTGCAAATTTCCTTATGGTTTCCCTGTCGCCCGTCACTTCCCCTATCAGCATTTTTTCGCCATACTCATTGCATACTGCGCGTAGCTCTTTGGCAAACTCCATGCTCTCCTGCTGGTTAATGGTATACTTCATTTTCTGAAAGAAGCCATCGGGATTTGTCTCGCTGGGTACTGCCTTCCACGAAAAGGGATTATCCCGTAGTTGCGAGTCTTTGTACAGTACATTGAAGATGTCCAGCCGAAAGCCATCTGCACCTTTCTCCAGCCAAAAACGCACACTCCCCAGCATCTCTTTCTTTACCTCCGGGTTGCGGTAGTTCAGGTCGGGCTGAAAGGGTAAAAAGCTTGCCCAGAAATATTGCCCACGCTCAGGCGAATAGTGCCATCCGTCGCCACCCGTCAGGCTCTTCCAGTTATTTGGTTTATCTGCCCATATATAAAAATCGTTTTTGTTGCCTTTGCCCGCTTGCACATCCCTCGCAAACCACGGATGCTGTAGCGATGTATGGTTCATCACCATGTCCATTACTATTTTCATACCGCGCTTATGTACTTCGGCTATCAGTTGTTCTGCGTCGGCCATGGTGCCATATTCCGGTGCTATGCCTTTATAGTCAGAAATATCGTAACCAAAATCCTGCTGCGGAGATGAGAAGAATGGCGAGCACCATATAGTTTCAAACCCCAATCCCTTTATGTAATCGAGCTTTTGTATAATGCCCTGTATATCCCCTATACCATCGCCATTGCTATCGTAGTAGGAGCGCGGGTATACCTGGTATATGGTGGTATGGTGGTACCAGGGCGATTGTGAGAATGATGCCAACGAGTGCGTAATTATAAATAAGAAAAGCAGTAGATGTTTTGCCATAATAATTGCTCACGAATGTAGCATAGTCCAGTATTATATTCTGTTGTTTTTTCATTTGATTTGTGCTCAGGATTTATAATGCTACTAATCCAATATACCCATAAAAAAGAACCCATCACACTGGTGCGATGGGTTCCTTGCTAAAGCATATTTATGCGCTGGTTTTTAGTTGAAATTCCAGTTGTATTTATCCAGGTTTTGTACGCTGGCTTTCAGCAGGTCTATACTGCCGCGTATATCTTCTTTGTGCGCCATTTCTATTACAGAGTGTATGTGGCGTGTAGGTATAGATACTGCACCTGCTATGGTGCCAAATTTTGCCATACGCTGCATGCCTGCAGTATCGGTGCCTCCGGCAGGTAGTAATTCTGTTTGCCATTTTATGTTCAGGGCAGTTGCTTGCTCTTTCATGTAGCGCACCATGCGGTAGTCGCATATAGTGCTGGCGTCCATTATTTTTATGGCAGTACCCTCGCCCAGTTGCGTTACGCGGTCCTCTGCTGTAGAGCCCGGCGTGTCGAAGGCAATAGTAGTGTCAATGCAAATGCTGAATTGAGGGTCTATGTGGTGCGCAGCTACTGTAGCGCCGCGTATGCCTACTTCTTCCTGCACGGTAAACACACCATAGAAATCGTAAGGCAGTTCCGCACCTTTAAATTCTTTCAGGGCTTCTATCAGTATAAAAACAGATACCCTGTTATCTATACTCTTGCAGTTTACGCAGTCACCCATTTCTATCAGCTCGCGCTCGCGCGTTACCGGGTTGCCCACCTCTACTATTTCCTGCACTTTATCCTTCTTCATACCCAGGTCTATAAAGTAGTCCTTAAGTTGAAGGTTTCTGCCACGCTCTTCGGCACTCATCAGGTGTATAGGTTTGGTACCCATCACGCCTATCACATCTTTTTTGCCATGTATCACCACACGCTGTGCAGTTAATGTTTTTGGGTCGAAACCGCCTATAGGCTGGAATCGAACAAACCCATTATCGTCTATATGGCTTACTATAAACCCTATTTCATCCATGTGGGCAGCAGCCATTACTTTTTTGCTGCTGTCTTTTCCTTTTTTTACCGCTATCAGGTTGCCCATGTGGTCGGTAAAAATTTCGTCTGCCACACCCGCTAGTTCACGGGTTATCAGTTCACGTACTTTTTGCTCAAATCCTGATATTCCCGGTGTCTCGCAAATCTCTTTTAATAGTGCTGTGTTGATCATGTCTGTATTAAGTATGTTTTTTTGGTGCCGCTACATTAAAGCAGATTTACATGCCAAATCTGGTTTTAACCAATTTTACCAAAAGTCGCACAGTTTGACTATCACCCTTCCATTTAAGTTCTTTTGCCTTAGTGTTTACTTTGTCCCTCGCTTCTTCAAATGTGTTGCAAAAATCAAGCGACTCTATAAAGTTGTTATAAGCAATGCCATCCGAATTGAACAAATCCCTTGTAAACAGTATACGGCGGTTCAGGTCTATCTGCGACTTTACGCTCTGGTGCTGTACACTGGAGTGCAGGTTTTTAGATGCTGACGTAGTTTGCGCCTTTTCGTATAGCGATCCGCTGTTTGCTTTATATACCTCATTTATAGATCGTGGTTTGCCGCTATCAGTATCCAATGACTCATCCTCTTCGCTGTCTTCGGTTATATCCTCATCCTCTTCTATCAGGTCATCTTCCTCCGCTTGCTCTGCTATTGTTTCCTCTTCCTCTTCCGTCTCATTGGTATATGGTTCTTCAGTCACGGACTGTGATACCACTATTTCAGGTTCCTCCTTTGCTATTGGCTCTTCCGTTTTCACTTCTGCTACAGGTGGTATGTTGGCCAGTGGGGCCGCCAGCACTTCCTCTTCCTTTTGCTTCAGGCTCTCGCGTACCAACTGCTGAATGGATATGTGTGTATCATCTTCGGACTCTACCTCAGTTTCTATTTCCGGTTCGTTGTACGATACAGGTTCCGCTGTAGGCAATTGTGCCTCCTCTGCCGGTGGTGCTATAGTTGCTACGGCTGGCGGTATTGCCGGAGCCGTATATATTGTGGAGCCTGTACCGATCGATACTTCAGTCTTACCATACTTTACCGATTCATACAGTTCCTGTATTGTTCTCAATAAAATATCATGTTCTATTTCCGGCAATGGCTTGCGGTGCGACAAATCAATATAGGTCGAAATCTTTTTCAGCAAGTCAGCAATATTTGCATTCATTTGTGTGCTAATTATGTTGCAAACGTAGTTTCAGTTTTTATATAACGCAGTATTGTTTTTAAACGCATGTTTGTTGAGCCGCTTTCTTTACAACACAATAAAGGCTGGATAGAGGTAATCTGTGGCAGCATGTTTTCGGGCAAAACCGAAGAATTGATCCGGCGCCTGCGCAGGGCACAGATAGCTAACCGCTCTGTTGAAATATTTAAACCCCAAATAGATACACGCTATCACGAAACGGATGTGGTTTCCCATAATTCAAACGCGATACGCTCCACTCCTGTTGCACATTCGCAAAATATCCTGCTGTTGGGTTCCGGTATACAGGTAGTAGGCATTGATGAGGCGCAGTTTATGGATGATGAATTGCCAAATGTGTGCGAGCAATTGGCAAAAAGTGGGGTACGCGTCATTATAGCCGGCCTGGATATGGATTCTGAGGGTAAGCCGTTTGGTATAATGCCTGATTTGCTGGCTATAGCCGATTACATCACCAAGGTTCATGCTATTTGTGTAAAATGCGGTGACATTGCCCATTTTTCTTATAGGATAAGTAATAATACGTCTCAAATACTATTGGGGGAAATGGAGGCTTACCAGCCCCGCTGTCGTAGTTGCTACTATAAATGTGAGGATATTTAACAAACCTTTGTCAAATCATTGTCACATTCAGTTGTTTCCGACAACTTTTTTTGCTTAATTTGTCATCTCAATTTTTTAAAGGTTACTTTTACGTTATTAAAAATCAATTTTTCATGAAACAGTTTTTTACTTTAATTGTAGCGATGGTTTGCCTAGCGGCTACGGCACAGGATCGGAACTCGTTGCCAAAACCAAACGTTCAGTTAAAAGAGGTTAAGTTGGATGGGTTCAAGCGCTTAACACCTTCAAAGCACAAGGCAGGCAGGGCAGCTAGTACATCTTTCGAGATTGATTATGCCACAAATGAAGATGCTTATGCTACAGACCCAAGTATTGGTGGATTTACACCGCAAGGTTTTAGCTGGCAAATAAATACCAACTTCCCGAACGATTCATTTCTTACAATGAGGGATGCTACTATATTTTTTGATTCTTTGATAGAGAATACGGATCAATACAATTCATTCAAAGATGCTATAAGATATTATCCTAAGTCTAAGTCTCAGCTTACTATTGATTCAGTATATGCGCTTGCGCTGTATAAAAATGTAATGGGCACAAATGATACTTTTATCTTTACAACATTCAAATTGGCGGCAGGATTTAAATATACTTCGGCGCAGCTTACTGCTAACTTCGGAGGGTTTATATCAGGTAGTGGTGTGAATGAAACTTGGAATACTTCAGGTGTTACTGTTTACTCAGATACTTTTATAAGCGCAGGTAATAATATTGCGCCTATTACATTAAGCTCTTTTGTTTCCGGTACAGATACTATTTATTATGTAGGTCGTCGTCCGAATATTACACTTGCAAAGGGTGAGACTTTTGCAGTAAGGTATGAGTTTAAAGGACCTATACAAAATACTTTTGCAATATTGGCAGGATACAGAGAGTCTTGCGGTGATACAGCCTTAGCACTTCAGTCTTTATACCCTAACTCTGCAGGATACCTTAACTTCAAAACAAATGCAGGAAACAATTCAGGTATATACCGTGATGACTTTACATTCCAATTTCAATCTTGCAATAGGTTTTATGTGCAAAACTGGAGAATAGCAGCTGCTGTAAGTAATAATGTAGATTTTGGTTCTGACATAGTGGCTACGCAATTATCTGGTTGCCCAGGCAGTCCTGTAGATGTTGCTGCTAACTCTTATGGTTCAGGAAGCTATACTTACCAGTGGTCTACTTCAGCGGGTACTCTATCTTCTACTACCGATGAGGCCGTAACTTTAACAATGCCTGCAACAGGTGACGCTATACTTAAGCTTATCACAACAGATTCTTTGGGTACAACAAATGATACTACTACGCGGACTATTAAAAACAACGGTATTGCAATTGCTGTGAATGGTGGTGCTCCGGTTTCTATCGCTTGCGGTACTAAAGCTACTATAACTACTGTTCCTTCAGGTTTCATAACAGGAAGCAAAAAATATGAGTGGAATATAGATCAGGATCCTCAATTGGATACTACAACAAATACTGCTGCTGCTGCTAAAATGGGTAATCTTTTCCCTGGCAACTATTCAGTAACTGTTACAAATACTACAGGATGCACAGGTTCTACAAACTTTTCTGTAGTGTATAACAATGGTGTTACCAATACAGCGGCTTTTACATTGGATGATGCAATAGCTGGTGGAACTGTTCAACAGTGCATTAACAGGCCTATTACTTTCACCAACACATCTACCAACCAAACAGGATGGGGTGCATCATGGTCTTTCGGAGACGTAGGTGGCAATACTTCTACTGATGCTAGTCCTACATTCACATACACATCTGCAGGTACTGTATTTGTAAACTTATTAATGGATAGCGCAGGTTGCGTTTTCCCTGCTCCAACTAAAACTGTTCAAATTCTTACTACATCTGCTACTCAGTGCAGGTACGCGGTTGGTATCAATGAAGTTGGCTTCGACCAAAACGTATCATTGACTCCAAACCCAACTTCAGGTATTGTTAACCTGAATGTAAGCGGTGCAGAGAAAAACGTAAGAATCAGCATCGTAAACGTAATTGGTTCTGAAGTTTACAACTTCAATACTACTGACGTTACTGCAAGCTTCAACAAGCAAATAGACCTTAACTCTTTGAGCAACGGCACTTACCTTGTAAAAGTACAAAGCGCTGGTAAAACAGCTGTAAAACGCCTGATCGTAGCTAAGTAATCTTAGCCTGATATAAAATTTCAACAACGCCTTCCCTTTATGGGAGGGCGTTGTTGTTTTAGGTGGTATACGGGTATGCACAGTTCATTAACAGCTATGCACAGTCAATGCACAGTCAGTTCACAAAAAATCTGTTTACAAGTGGAGAATTGAACGTGTAATGCGGTTAGGTTAAAGTATTTTTGCTGACCGCTTTTTGAAGGATAATAAGAGTAAAATAAGTACAATAAAAGAGCGTTTAGATAGTACGAAAAAGAATGACAGGGAAATTGAAGTTTACATATTATGGCCACGCTTGTTTTGGCGTAGAAGTGGGCGATAAGCACTTATTGTTCGACCCGTTTGTAACCTACAACGAGTTGGCAAAGCATATAAGTATAGATACCATACCTGCTGATGTGATACTGGTATCGCACGGTCACATGGACCATATAGCAGATGTGCAAGCTATAGCTACCAGAACCGGGGCATTGGTTGTTTCTAATTATGAGATTACTGAGTGGTACAAAAAGCAGGGATTGAAAAATGTGCATCCGATGAATCCCGGAGGTATTAAGGACTTTGGCTACTTTTCGGTTAAATGTGTGGTAGCGCAACACTCCAGTGGCTTGCCCGATGGCAGCTATGGCGG
>DLGO01000106.1:31266-51316 GCA_002482725.1 Bacteroidetes bacterium UBA7692
GCCCTATGGGGTTTGTGGTTACTACTGCTGATGGTACATTTTACTTTGCGGGCGATACTGCACTTACCATGGATATGCAACTGATTCCAAGGACAAGCCCGGCGCTTACAGTAAGCCTGTTACCTATAGGAGGCAACTTTACTATGCATGTGGATGATGCTATACTGGCGGCAGAGTTTGTAGGATGCAGTAAGGTAATTGGCCTTCATTTCGACACATTTGGATACATTAAGATAGATAAAGAGGCAGCATTGAAAGCTTTTGCAGCAGCAGGAAAGGAATTGATATTGATACCGATTGGCGAAAGCATAACCATATAAACAAATAACATGTCAAAAATTATTACGCTTGCTAACCAGAAAGGTGGTGTAGGAAAAACAACAAGCGCTATAAATATAGCCGCAAGCCTTGCCATACTGGAGTACAAGGTATTGCTGGTAGATGCAGATCCGCAGGCCAATGCCACAAGTGGTGTGGGCTTCGACCCAAAGGCAGTGCAAACGAGCTTATACGATTGCCTGGTGAATGGTACCAAGATATCGGAGATAGTGCTGAAAACCGAAACCCCTAATCTGTGGCTGATACCGAGCCATGTGGATTTGGTGGGTGCTGAGATAGAGCTGATAAACCAACCTAGCAGGGAGTATATCTTTAAACAGCTGATAGAAGAGGTAAGGGAGGAATATGACTTTATTATCATCGACTGTTCGCCGTCGCTGGGCCTTATCACGGTAAATGCCCTGGCTGCTGCAGATTCGGTATTGATACCTGTGCAGTGCGAATACTTTGCCCTGGAGGGTTTGGGCAAGTTGCTGAATACTATAAAAATAGTACAAAGCAGGCTGAACACTACCCTGGAAATAGAAGGTATATTGCTGACTATGTATGACCCAAGGCTGCGCCTGTCGAACCAGGTTGTGGATGAAATCAGAAGGCATTTTGAAAACATAGTGTTCGATACTATAATACACCGCAATACCCGTTTAGGCGAGGCGCCTAGCTTCGGTAAGCCTGCTATAGTGTACGATGCTGAAAGCAAGGGTAGTGTTAACTATATGAGCCTTGTTCGCGAACTGCTGCACAGAAACAATTTGATGAGCCTGCCTGAGGCCGATAATGAATTTAATATAATACAAGATGAGTCAACCGATTGATAAGAAGAAGAGTGTATTGGGCCGTGGTATAAGTGCGTTGCTCGATTCTAATGATACAGCCTCTGCCAGGCCTGTTGCAGAGCCTATGGGCAAGCAGGCTGCCGTAGTATTGAATATACCATTGGAGCAGATAGAGGTAAACCCTTTTCAGCCCAGGAGCACATTTGAAGAAGAGAGCCTGCGCGAACTATCGGAGTCTATAGCCATACATGGTGTTATACAGCCCGTAACGGTACGTAGGATAGAGAACAATAAATACCAGCTGATAGCGGGGGAGAGGCGTTTGCGTGCTTCCAAGCTTGCAGGTAAAAAAGAAGTGCCTGCCTATGTGCGTGTAGCCAGCGACCAGGAGAGTATAGAAATAGCCCTGATAGAAAACATCCAGCGCGAAGACCTGAACCCGTTAGAGATAGGTATCAACTACAAGCGCCTGATGGATGAGTGCGACCTGACACAGGAAGAGATGTCGGCCAGGTTGGGTAAAAACCGCAGTACCGTTACCAACTTCCTGCGCTTGCTGAAATTGCCGCCCGACTTGCAGGCAGGCCTGCGCGACAATAAAATAAGCATGGGCCATGCCAAGGCATTGCTGGGTATAGAATACCTGCCTACGCTTCTGTCGCTGTACAAAGAGGTAATAGCTAAGGAACTGAATGTACGCCAGACAGAAGAGTTGGTGCGCAGTGTAGAGAATAAGCCAAAAAAGGCGGGTACTGCTAAGAAGGAGCCAACCGTGCCTTATGCTATTAAAAAACTGGAAGATAAGTTGTCATCTTCTTTGGGTACCAAAGTAGCCGTGCACCAGAATGCAGAAGGTAAGGGCGAAATTATCCTGAAGTTCTATTCTATAGATGACCTGGAACGTATAACAGATTTGCTGGCTGCTGCCGGTAAATAATATAAAGCAAAAGGGATTTCTGTCATTTACAGAGGTCCCTTTTGCAAAACTATTCACTAAGTATTAATTCTTTGATTCGCCTGTTTTTTTTCATTATTGCGTTACTCTCTTTTCCGGGTATTTATGCCCAGGAGTTTGAGCGCATTGATAGTTTGGTGCGATTTCCTGATGCACAGCAAAAGGCACTGGCAGATTCTTTGGCTACAGATACAGTTTCCCAAAGTGTTACTGCTTTTGATACGGTTAAATCTGTAGTGCCCTTGGATTCGGCGCGCATAGTGCATCTCGATTCGCTGCAGAATAAGAAAAAAGCGGAAAAGCGCCATAGTGCCACAAAAGCTGCTTGGATGAGCGCGGTATGTCCCGGTCTTGGGCAGGGTTACAACCGCAAGTATTGGAAAATACCTATTGTATATGCGGGTTTGGGAGGATTAGGCTATGGCATTTACCATTTTGGCAGCCGGTTCATAGGTTTCAGGAATGCATATAGGATAGCAGTGGATGGAGACTCTACTACGAATAGTAGCTATAGGGGTATATCCTCTACCAATGCACTGAAAGAGTACAGGGATTACCATAAGCGCAATCTGGATATCATTTCTATATGCACGGTAGTGTGGTACCTGCTGAATATAGTGGATGCGGCTGTAGACGGCCATTTGTACGACTGGAATATGGACGATAAGCTATCCATGCACATCGAGCCGCTGATGCAGCCTGCTAATGGAGCTTACTCCTTTGGTATAGGGCTTACATTCCAGCCATTGGCCAATATCAGTAAGCCTGTTACCCGCTTAGGATTCTAGGGCATCTTCATCTTTGGGATTGCGCACCAGCAGCACCACCAATACTACTATCATAATAGCGGTTATTATCAATGGGAGGGTATACTCTACCAACAAGTCTGTCTGTTCCGTGAAATAAACTTTCTCAATGGAAGCTGACAGGTAATTGACAACAATAAACAGTAAAAGGAATGGGATGAAAACAGAGGCCAGTTCCAATTTGCGCTTTGCCCTCGGCCTTTCATCATCATACATGTAGGCTATCAATGAGGCTATCAGTACCGAAAATATTAGCAGCAGGGTAAAGTGCAGGAGAACATACTTCTTGTTATTGGCATTCCAGTCGGGCATAGGGTCTATATTACCCGCTGTGAGGTTGGGTGCTACCTGCTCTAAGTAATATACCTGAAAATGCTGCTTACCGCTCCATATACTATACCTGGAGCCGCGCAGATCCAGCATGCCATAGTACATGGTATCTTTGGATGGCCGGAAAGATGCCAGCAGCTTAGGTGAGATGAATACCTGGCCAATCTGCTTTTGGTCTATGGCGGTTTTCAGGAAGCTAACTTTAAGCTCATAGAATCTATCCAATCGCATACCGTAGCGCAGCACTTCGTTCGATTCATTTTCGCTGGGGTTCGTTATTATAGAATCTATATGGAAATAGGCCGGAACCTCTGTATAGGAGGCATATCCATTGTAGCTGTCGAAGTAACCGGATACCCTGGAAACAGCTATAAATACATCTGAAAAGTCGAGGGCAAACAATGCTGAGAATGTGATGAGTGTTGCTATTACATAGCTCTTTACCGAAAATCTGCTGTCGCTCACTTCTGTCATTACCTTAGTTTTACTATAATACTAATGCAAAATTGCATTGCGTGGTCAGTATTGGTAAGATAATGCCGGATTTAGTTGCGTTTTAAGCATAAAAAAAGCCCTGCTTTATTGCAGGGCCTTGTATCAGAAATTAGTTATTGCCTTATTTTTTCAGGTATTTAAAATCCCTGCCCGGGTAGTAAGCCAAAGGCCCCAATTCCTCTTCTATGCGAAGTAATTGGTTGTATTTGGCCATACGGTCGCTACGTGAAGCAGAGCCTGTTTTTATTTGTCCTGTGCTTAAAGCTACTGCCAGGTCGGCAATAGTGTTGTCCTCGGTTTCGCCGCTGCGGTGGCTCATGATAGATGTGTACGAGTTGCGCGTAGCAAGGCTTACAGCGTTTATTGTTTCAGTCAGTGTACCTATCTGGTTTACCTTTACCAATATAGAGTTGGCTATGCTTTTATCTATACCTTGTTGCAAACGTTTTACATTAGTTACAAAAAGATCGTCGCCCACCAGCTGTACTTTATCGCCTACTTTTTTGGTAAGGCTTTCCCAACCTTTCCAGTCGTCTTCCGACATGCCATCCTCTATGGAAAGGATAGGGTATTTTTTGCACCATGTAGCCCAATATTCGGCCATTTCTTCACCTTTCAGTTTTTTGCCGCCGCTTTTGCTGAAGGTGTACAATTTGCTTTTCTCGTCATAAAACTCTGTGCTGGCAGCATCAATGCCTATAAACACATTGTGGCCTGGTTTGTAGCCTGCGGCCTCTATTGCCATCAATACTATTTCTATAGCAGCTTCGTTGCTGGCAATATCCGGTGCAAAACCACCTTCGTCGCCTACGTTTGTGCTGTAGCCTTTCTTTTTCAATACTGCTTTCAGGTGGTGGAAAATTTCCACGCCCATGCGCAATGCATCGCTGAAAGTATCTGCGCCCGTTGGCATCACCATAAACTCCTGAAAGTCTATTTTGTTGTCGGCATGTGCACCACCGTTTAATATGTTCATCAACGGTATTGGTAGCGTATTAGCATTAACACCACCTACGTAGCGGTATAGTGGCATGCCTGCTTCCTCTGCCGCAGCGCGCGCCGCAGCAAGGCTTACACCCAATATGGCATTGGCGCCCAACGATGCTTTGTTGCTGGTGCCGTCCATCAATAACATTATTTTGTCTATAGCATTCTGCTCAAACACGCTCATGCCTATCAATCCATCCGCTATGGTAGTATTTACATGGTCTACGGCTTTCAATACACCTTTGCCCATATAAGTATTCTTTTTACCATCGCGAAGCTCCACAGCCTCGTGTTTTCCGGTGCTGGCACCCGATGGCACCGCTGCGCGGCCAAGCTTTCCTGTACTGGTTATCACATCAACCTCTACGGTTGGGTTTCCTCTGGAATCCAATATCTGGCGGGCATGTATGGCTGCTATTTTGCTCATGTTGTTATTTTATTGGGAGTAGATAATAATTGCTTATTTATTAGTTCATCATGGCTATAAAGTCATCGAACAGGTAGCGCGAATCGTGCGGGCCAGGAGAGCTCTCGGGGTGGTACTGCACGCTGAAAGCCTTTTTGTCCTTGATGCGGATACCTTCTATGGTATCATCGTTCAGGTTCACGTGTGTTATCTGTACTGTTTCACTTTTTTCTATGGCCTCGCGGCTAACCTCAAATCCGTGGTTCTGCGATGTTATTTCGCTTTTGCCGGTTATCAGGTTTTTTACCGGATGGTTTATGCCGCGGTGCCCGTGGTGCATTTTAAAAGTAGGTATGCCGTTGGCAAGCGCCAGCAACTGGTGCCCCAGGCAAATGCCAAACAATGGCTTGCCTGCTTCCTGTACCTGCCTTACTGTTTCTACAGCATAAGGCATAGCAGATGGGTCGCCGGGGCCGTTGGATATAAATACACCGTTCGGGTTCCATGCCGTTAGCTCACTGGCTGGTGTTTGCGCAGGAAATACCTTGGCATACACACCGCGTGCTGTCAGGCAGTTCAATATGTTTTGTTTGATGCCGCAATCCAGTACTGCCACTTTTATGTGGGCCGATGGTTCGCCTGCATAGTATACTTCTTTGGTGCTTACCTCTTTGGCCAGATCCAGTCCATCCATGTCCGGCGCTGCGTCCAATAGTTTTTTCAATTCAGAAAGGTCTGTAATGTCCGAGCTTATAATGCAGTTCATAGCGCCTGTTTCGCGTATGTGTACCACAAGTGCGCGGGTATCTATATCAGATATGCCCACTATGCCGTTTTTCTCGAAATAATCCTGTAGCGATTCTTCGGCAGGTAGCCTGCTGAAGTTTTGCCCTGAATAATTGCGGCATATCATGCCCGATATTTTTACGGAGCCGGATTCAACTTCAGCATTTATTGTGCCGTAGTTACCCAAATGATTATTAGTCATTATAATCATTTGCCCGGAATAGGAGGGGTCCGTAAAAATTTCCTGATACCCGGTCATTCCGGTGTTGAAGCAGATTTCTCCGGTAGCGGTACCGATCTTGCCTATTGATTTTCCTGTGAAAACTGTGCCATCTTTTAGTAACAAAAGAGCCGCGGCAGGTGTGAAGTTCTTTACCATCGGGTCGCGAAAGTAGCTTATTTAAGGGGGGTGTGCAAGTTCATTTTATATTGTTCTCAATCTTAATTCCATTTAAACCTAATGTTATATTCTGTTATTACTAATTATTATGTATTTTCATCCCCATAGGAATAAGTAATACAACGGGTTGGAGCCATATAGTTGTATTATTTACTCCGTACAGAATTGAGAGCGAGTTTTTTGTTGGATTTAAGGGAAGAAGATTTATGGAAGTTTTAACCAGGGAACAGCACGCGGTGTTGTCTTCTCAGGCTTTGGAATTGCTTCCGGAGCACTTGAGGCAAGACCCGGCTATGTCACAATTTTTGGAGGCAGTAAATGCCACGTACAGAAATTATGAAAATGAGCTGAAGATTGCCGAGGTGAAAAATGCTGAAAAGCAGGCTGTATTGCTCCATCAGAACCAATTGCTGCAGGAAACGGCAGACAGGTTTAAGTTGGCTGCAAAGGCATGGAAGGTAGGTATATGGGAGTGGAACGCCAGTACCGGCGACATTACCTGGGACGACTTTATGTACGAAATATGTGGCATAAAGGACAAACTGGAATACGATAGGGATAAAATGAACTGGTACAAGCTCTTCCTGGAGGATGATGTACCCATGATAACCAAGGCTATCAACGAGTTGTCGGACCACAAGAATAATCTGGAGGTAGAATTCAGGATTGTACGCCAGAGTGACAAAAAAATAAGGCACCTGCAGATAGTGGCTTTGATAACCCGCAGCGCAGAGGGTCTACCCCTCCGCATGGTGGGTGTGTGCATGGATATTACCACAGAGCGGGATACCGAACGCGAGCATACCTCGCTGATGAAGGAATTGATAGATAAAAACCGTGACCTGGAGAGCTTTGCCTTTGTGGTGTCGCACAAGCTAAGGGCCCACTCTGCTAAAATGATGGGCATAGCCAATGTAATGCAGCACGAGCAGGCCGAAGCCGAACTGAAACAGCACATGGTAGAGGAATTGCTTAAAGAAGCAAGCTTTTTTGACCAATCTCTGCGGGAATTAACAGAATTAATAACTATTAAGCGCAATACGCAAGAGGCGAAGAAACTGGTTCTATTCAAAAAGACGGTGCAAGAAGTGCTGGAGGCGCTGCAGGAAGAGATAGCCCAGTCGGGTGCTTCTATCGATTATAACTTTGATGCCGCCGAGCGGGTATACGCTACAGAGAGCGCCATATATAATATGCTGCTGAGCCTGGTAAGCAATTCATTGAAATTCAGGAGCGAAAGCCGTCCGCTGGTGGTGTCTATCAATAGCTTTACTGATAACAAATACATCTCCCTGCAGGTAAAGGATAATGGAATGGGGATAGATGTGGAAAGGTATGGGGATAAACTTTTTGGGCTATACAGGCGATTTCACTCGCATATTGATGGAAAAGGTATAGGTTTACACTTAGTTAAAACTCAGGTTGAAATACTTGGTGGGAAAATTGCTGTCGAGAGTGCTTTGGAGAGAGAGACAACTTTCACGATTAATTTACCTGCAATAAACAAATGACAATGAGTTCAAACTTGTACAACATTATGTTAGTTGACGACGACAGAGCGTTCAACTTTCTTAATGAAAAGATCATTGGCTTCGAAAAATTTGCGAGTAACATCAGCAGTTTTGTAGAGGCCTCTAAGGCGCTTGATTTTCTCAGGGAAGCTGCATTAAGCAACCCGGAGACTTTGCCTGACTATATATTTCTGGATATAAATATGCCGGAGATGGATGGATGGGAGTTTATGGATAAGTTCAAAGCATTGCCTCAACCAGCGGTTGACAAATGCAAAGTATTCATCCTTACTTCTTCACTAAATCCTATCGACATAGAAAAATCTAAAACGTATAGAGAAGTAAAGGGTTTTGCCAGCAAGCCGCTTACGACAGAAATAATCAGTTTTATAAAAACTGAGAAAGGAAACCAGTTTATAATTTTAACCTGATCCGCGGTTCTGTTAGCATGAAAAAATTTTAAAAAAGCCTTCGTTTGTTGGAAACACTGAGGGCTTTTTTAATGCCCGTAAGTCAATGTTTATAGTGGAAGGCTATCCAGCGCATCCAGGAATTTCTGTTCTGTTTCTGCCAGTGGCAATTTGCACTTACCACCTGCTGCATTAAAGTGGCCACCACCTTCAAAATATGTTCTTGCAAAAGTATTCATATCCAGCTCGTCGCCACGGCTTCGGAAAGATATCTTTACCTTATCAGGCTCCTCGCTGAAAAATACACTAACCAGCACACCCTCTATTTTGAAAGGATAGTTTACAAGGCCTTCGCTGTCGCCCTGCTGCTGCTCAAAGCGTTTGATGTCTTTTTGGTTTACCGACATGTATGCCACCTTGCCTCCTTTTACCAGTTTCATCTTCTCCTGCAGGCAATAACCGAAAAAGCGCAGGCGCTTTTCGTGGAATATGTTCAATACCTTGTCACTTATATAGTCTGGCCGTATGCCTTTGGCTACCAGGGCTTGTGCTGCCTTGAATACATTTGGTGTAGCATTGCTGAACTGGAAAAATCCTGTATCGGTACACAGGCCAGTATATAGCAGCTCTGCTATTTCTGTATCTATCAGCTCGGTTTTCTCCCACGCTTCTATTACATCATATACCATTTCGCAGGTAGCTGCATGTGCCGTGCTGTTAAAGGCAAAAGTGGCAAAGTCTTCTGGTTGCTGGTGGTGGTCTATCATAACCTTGGCCGCTGTGCTGGCAGTAATGATGCTGCCCAGTTCTTCCAGACGGGTAATGGCATTGAAGTCGAGGCAAAAGATTACTTCTGCTGCCGCTATCAGTTCCTTGGCTTTGGCATTGGTGGTTTTATCTTCAAATGATACTAACTCGCTTATCCTTGGCATCCAACCCAGGTTGGCAGTAGCGCTGTTTGGCGATACATAATTTATCGTATGCCCCAGCTTGCGCAGGAACAGCATCCAGCCGAGTGAGCTACCCAAGGCATCGCCATCGGGGTTGCGGTGAGATACAATTACAATTCTTTTGGAACCTGTGAGTAAATTATCGAGATGTTGTATAAATTCGTGCAGCATGTAGGCGGCGAAGTTAATAATCAAATTGTGTATTAATCTAAGAGAATATTGAACCATTTGTACCTGATTAATCTACCTGCGGAAAAGTTAAAATCTAGCTCAAACGCCTGTTTTTTACGGATTGTCTTGATAGTATGCCTTGTAGCGGTTGCCTGTGGCACTCAGGCACAGGAGCTAAAGGACTCTGTGTACCTTGGGGAGGTGATAGTAACAGGTACCGTAAAGGAAATGCGCAAAGATGAGTTTGCCATACCGGTGGAGATTTACTCAGCAGATTATTTTCAGGCGGCCAACGTAACTAATGTGCTGGATGCCATACGCTATATAAGCGGTGTGCAGGGCAATATAGATGGCGCAGTGGATGGTGCATCGGATATAGAGATAAACGGTATGGAAGGCACCTATACGCTGGTGCTGCTCGACGGCGCACCTATTGCTGGTGGAACAGGCAACCTGTATGGACTGATAGGTATACCAATGGCTATAATAGAGCGTATAGAGGTGATAAAAGGACCTGCTTCTACGCTATATGGTACTGAGGCAGTGGCAGGTGTGGTAAACATCATAACCCGCAGCTTATCCAAAATGCCTAAAGTGGCAGTAGATGCCAGGCTTACATCGTATCTGGAAAATTCTGTGGATGTAACGGCTAAATTGAAAGAAGGAAAGGCAAGCGGGTTATTGGGTGTAAGTCTGTTCAACATGAATAATAAATGGGACCTGAACAACGACAACTTTACCGATGTACCGATACAAAACAGGTTTGCGCTATTCAATAAGTGGAGCTTCCGCGATAAGTACCAGCGCCAATCGGGTATTATGGGTCGCTACCTGTGGGAGAACAGGATGGGGGGAGAGTTGCAGTACAGCAAAAAAGACCGTGGCTCGGACCAGGTGTATGGTGAAATGATACGCACTAACAGGCTAGAGCTGATGGGCAATTATGTATTGCCGTTTGAGGCGGTAAATGCCAATATACAGTTTATGTATACCAACCACAGGAGCGATGCGGCCTATGGCACTAACAAGTATAAGCATACCGAACAAACAGGTTATGTACAATTTATCTACGATAAAAAGATAGCGCGCAAGAGCGACTTCCTGATAGGTATAGCCTACCGCTTCAACTGGTACGACGATAATCTGCTGACCACGCTGGATACTGCTAATGGAGCCAAGCTTAACCGCCCGCTGGTAAACCATTACCCGGCCATATTCTTTCAGGATATGGTACAGTTCAACAAGAACAATGAGGTGCTGGTGGGTTTCCGTATGGAGTATAATACGCAGTTTAATGGTGTTGCCTTTGCGCCGCGTTTTGACTATAAGTGGCAATCGACCAATAAGCTAACCGCGCTTAGGTTTGGCATTGGTACAGGCTACCGCACGCCCAATGCTTTTATAGATGATAAGTATGCCTTTACCAGTGGAAGGAAGATAGTGCAGAACATGGACCTGAAAACGGAATCGGCTTATGGTTTCCATGCGGACTACTGGCGCAGGTGGGTGCTGGGCAATGCCAATGTAACTTTTGAAGCACGCCTGTTCTATACCCTTATCCGCAATATGGTGGAGGCCGAAATCGACTTTGATAATAATGTGGTGCTATATGAGAATGAAGATAATATAGGTATGAATTTCGGTCTGAATACTATGCTGGAGGCTACTTTCAGTGTGCCTGTAAAGGTGAATTTCGGGTTGAATGCGCTTGGCAATATATTATATGAAAAGGATGAAGCTACAGGAGAAGCAGAAATAGAACGTACGCCAAACTCACCCATTATAAATGCTACTTATGGTGTTTCTTATACTTTCAAAAAAACGGGTATAAGCCTGGACCTGAATGGCTACCTGAATTCGCCCATGCGCATCAATATCCAAGAGAACGATCCGCGCAGCGAATACTCCCCATGGTACTCTATGGTAAACATACAATGCACCAAGCACTTTAAGCATAATGTGGATCTTTCTTTTGGCTTGAATAATGTGCTGAACGTGCGCCCACCGCAACCCATATTGCGCCCATTCGATCCATTTAATAAAACTGCCGACAATCCTGTTACGAACCCCAATGGATTGCGCTTCGATACAGGCTATAACTATGCTCCCAACCAAGGAATAAAAGGCTTTGTAGGGGTTAGATGGAGTATGTAATGCTGTAGCTATATTTGTTGCATACCCAAGCCCGAGCATAAATTAAACAGAAAATACAATGTCATACTGCACAGCGATAGATAATATGGTGGCCGATAGAAAGGCCCTGCACAAAGATTACCATGACAACCATTATGGTTTTCCGATACACAACGACGATGAGCTGTTTTGCAGACTGGTGCTGGAAATAAACCAGGCGGGCCTTAGTTGGGAAACCATACTCAAGAAACAGGATACTTTTCGCAAGGCGTACAGCAATTTTGATATAAAGAAAGTAGCCAACTATACCGAAGCGGATAGGGAAAGATTACTTGCTGACCCGGGCATAATACGCAACAGGCTAAAGGTAAACGCTGCCATAGAAAATGCCAAAACCATATTGCAACTGCAAAAAGACCATGGCTCATTTGAAAAATGGCTGGAACTGCATCATCCCAAAACAAAAGAGGAATGGGTAAAGCTTTTTAAGAAGACCTTTAAATTTACCGGAGGTGAAATTGTGAATGAGTTTTTGATGAGCATCGGTTACTTGCCGGGTGCCCACGATAATAGCTGTACTGTATTTAAAAAAGTGGCAGCTAAGAAACCTTTGTGGATGAAGGGCTAGGCTATTTTTTCAATCGTCTCATTTCCATCAGTGTGCTCCATGCGCCGGTGCTCCACAATGCCCACACTACCAGCACGGGCTGAAAGAACAGGCGGCCAAAGCGAGCGGCATCGGTATCCAGCCCAAAGCCATCCCTTTTGTTTATGTATTGCGATATATTGCCGGGAAATACCATGATGAAGAACAGCGCAGTGCCCAGCCCTATATAGGCTTTGTATTTACCCCCAAACAGCAACGATAGGCCTATGGCTATTTCTGCAATGCCCGATAGCACTACTACCAGGTCGGTATCCATAGGTACCCAATCAGGTACCTGCGCCTGAAATTCGGTGCGCGCAAAGGTAAGGTGGCTGATGCCGGCAAATACTAAGGCAGAGCCTAGTAGTATGCGGAATATATTTTGTGCTAAAGATGTATGGACAGTGGGTAGCGCTTGCATAAGTGTAATTTACATTTAAAAACACTCAATTGGCAGTAAAGGTTGTGACAGTTGCCGTATAGCAAGGTTAATACTAAGCTTTTAGCGCTTCAATATGCCGCGCTCCACGCTATCGTTCAATAGTTGTTCGGCGTAGCTCCAGATGGTTTCGGAGCCCTCTTTCATAATGCTTTTCTTGTCATATACCTGTTGGAAGGGTACATCGTATTCGCGCCAGGTGCCGCCATTGTTGGATGTGTTTTGCAGTAAGGGTTCCAGCCTGTCCATGGTGCGGGCAAATTTGGCTTCGGGGGTGTGCCCTTCTTCAAATTCTCTCCATATCGCGACCAGTTCCTGCGCCTGTGGTTCAGGCAGCATGCCGAATATCCTTTTGGCAGCGGCCAGTTCCTCTTCTGTGTTTGTATGGTTTTTGCTGCCGTATATGAAAGTGTCACCAGCGTCTATTTCCACTATATCGTGTATCAGTACCATTTTCATCACTTTCAGCAGGTCTATGGGCACATTGGAGTGTTCGGCAAGCACTATGGCCATCATAGCCAGGTGCCAGCTATGCTCGGCATCGTTTTCGGCGCGGTCGCTGCCTATCAGCTTTGTTTTGCGCAGTATGTATTTAAGCTTGTCAATTTCTTTTATAAATGCTATCTGCTGTTGCAAATCTTCTATACGCATGGGATATGCTTGGACGGTGAAGGCCAAAGGTATGGCAATTAGCCATGTAGGAGTTGTTAGGAAAATGTAAAAAAGAAATGCTTATTACTTTATCTCACCAGTCATTCAGCCCCTTTCCATCCAGAATAAGCTGTATGCTTTTTTCGATGCGCGACTCGCGCGTCTTGGATTGTTTGGGTGCGGTAAAGTGCAATATGTAAGCCCTTTGGCGGCCCGGGGTTAATGCTTTGAATGCTTTTTCTAAAGCAGGATTCTCTTTGAATTTTGCTTCCAGCTCTTCGGGAAATTTGAGTGCTATTTTCTCTTTAAAGTCTACTTTCAATCCTGCCTTTTCTATTTCTATGGCTTCGTAGATATAGGCTCTCAGCGTAGGTGCCAGTTGGTTTATCTTCTGTACACTTGTCAACTTAACTACGCGCGCCGCCTGCGTATTCTCGCCCGGCTTATGCAGTATTTCTTCTGCATCATTCAGCAATGCACCTTTGAAAAAGCTAAGCACGCAACAATCTTTCAACTCACCTATTATGGCTACGTTGTTGCCATCAAAAGTATAGCAGGGGCCGCCCCATTTTATTTCTTCGTTCAGGCTGCAATCCAACAATAGGACTCTTAGTTTCGCAAGCTCCTGCGGCCACTTTTTTGCCTTGCTTAAAAAGGTATCCACTTCGGGGTTCATGCGGTTTTATTTAATGGTTAAAGAAGTGTTTTTTTCTAATCTTCCAGGCCTTTGCCCGACATAATCCTGGATATGTTATTTTCAATACGCGCCTCCCTTGTTTTGGCTTGCTTGGCTGTAGAAAAGTGCAGCAGGTAGCCTCTTTGCCTGCCGGGTGTAAGCGCTTCAAAAGCCTTTTTCAGTGCGACGTCTGCATCCAGTTTATTTTTAAACTCATCGGGCATAGCAAACTCCCTGGTCTTTTTCAGCGGCACTTTCAATCCTGCTTTTTCTACCTCTATAGCCTCGTACACATAAGCTTTTATCACAGCTTTCAATTCGGTTATTTGGTTCAGGTCGGTAAACCGCATTTGCCGCGCAGCCTGCACATTGTCGGTTTGCTGTATCAGTATGCCATTGGCATCTTTCAGCAATGCGCCTTTAAAAAACAGCAGTGCGCAATATTCTTTAAAGTCATGTATCAGCACCACGTTGGTACCGTTAAATATATAGCAGGGCTTGCCCCATTTCAGCTCTTCGGTCAGTCCGCAGTCCAGTATCATGGTTCTCAGCTTCTCTACTTCCTTTTGCCACTTTTCTGCCTTGGCAAAGTAAAAATCAACCTTTGGATTCATGCTGTTTGTTTATTGGTTTCAATTATAATAAAGGATGTCCAATAACCGGATTCTTATGCTGCTTTTATGGCTGATAACCCCTCCAACTGCTGAAATACAGGTATCAGCAGCTTGCCCTTTTCGGTAAGGCGGTATTCTATGTGCAGCGGCTTTTGTTGTATAGTTATTTTATCCAGCAGGCCCTGTTCTTCCAGTTCTTTTAATGCCGACGACAGCGATTGCTTATTGGCACCTTCTATCTGGCGCAGCAGGCTGCTGAAACGCAATGGTGCAGCCAGCGCCAGCCGGAATATTTCGGGCTTCCACTTGCCCGACAGCATCTTTAGCAGCGCCTGCGCAGGGCAGGTGTCGGGGCTTTCTTCCGCTTTTTTAGTAGTCATGTTTTTTTGACTTATTGTGTATTACCAATTGTTGGCAGAACTTTGCATAAAAGTAGGCAATATTTATGCAGCGAACAGTCAATACTTTTAAAAAAAAGAACGAATGGAAACAGCATATAGGGCCGAACTAAAAAGGAATGTGCAACAATGAAACTGGGAATACTGATAGCATTGATAACGCTGGCGAGCTGCGGCTCGCAGGCACAAAACAAAAAGAAAATGGAAACAAAAAATAATCCGCTGATATGCGACCCTAAGCTGGGTGCATGCGAAGTACCTGCCGCATTAACTACTGCAAACACCGGGCAGCCTGTGGCTGGCAAAAAGGCGGTGAAGGTTATCTACTTTACGGATCCGATATGCTCCTCATGCTGGGGCATAGAGCCGCAGCTGCGCAGGCTGAAACTGGAGTATGGTACAGATGTGGAGTTTGAATACCACATGGGTGGCCTGCTGCCCGACTGGAGCTACAACAGCGGTGGCATCAGCAAGCCATCGGATGTGGCGCACCATTGGGACGAGGTAAGCCAATACTACAACATGCCCATAGATGGCGATGTGTGGCTGCAGGATCCGCTGAACTCTTCTTACCCGCCATCCATAGCATTTAAGGCAGCGCAGCTACAGGATGCACACAAGGCAATTGCTTTCCTGCGGGTACTGCGCGAAATGGTCTTTTTGCAAAAGAAGAACATAACCAAATGGGAATACATGGAGCAGGCAGCCGTGCAGGTTGGGCTGGATGCTGCAAAGCTGAAACAGGATTATGAAGGCCGGGCAAAGGACTTGTTTCAGCAAGACCTGAAACTGGCACAGGCCATGGGCGTAAGGGGTTTTCCCAGCATATTTATTACCGATAGCACGGGCAAGTCGGAGTTTGTATATGGCTTTAAGCCATACACGGCATTTGAAGCCGCGCTGACAAAAATATACCCGCTGGCTGTCAAAACCAATTATGCCCGGGATTGGAAAGCGCTATTCGCAAAATACCCTACGCTTACCTGCCGCGAGTTTGCCGAGCTAAGCGATATAAGCTTTGCAGAAGCGGAGAAGGTATTGGATAAATTGGTGGAGCAAAAAGAACTTACCAAGTTGAATACGAAGAATGGTGCGCTGTGGGTGAGGAGGTGAGGGTTGACTGCGGTTTAATTGACGTTGCAGTCTTATGGTTTATTCTAAGGTTACCATAATCCCTGCCAACTACTGGTATAATAAGTAATTACCTCTTTCCAGTATGGAATTTCAGCTTCGTCAAGTTTGATAGTTTGTAACATATCTATTTCGGGAACACCCTTTATGAGATCCGTGTAAACTTCTGAATCTTCATCATAATAAATAGCGGTGAGGCCAAGTTCTTCCGCATATTCACGGATTAAAAAATGGCGCAGGCTCCATGCCATTACAATGGTATCAAAGCCATAAACAGACAATACCGGTTTCAGGCCAGTCCCTCCATCCGCCATCAGGTAAGTATGGGCGCGAAGTGGTATTAAATCCGGTGCATTTCTATACCACTCTTTGAATATCTGTACCCTCTCTTCCTCAGAATCCGGACAAGGTCCCCATGATTGGAGCCAACGATTTTTAGGCTCTTTTATCAAGTATGTGAAAAAGTCTTCAATAAACGCTAATCTGTTTTCTATCCAGTCGGTTTCTGTTATCCAATTATAAAATAAAGAAGGTGGATATGATGGCCCTTCAATGTTCTGGTGGTCTTCATCAAATTCTTTCTGTTTGTTTATGGTGTGCAGTATTTTTAGGAATGCTCTGTGCTCAATATAAAATTTTAAGGAATACTTTGATTCGAGCGTATCAATTTGCTCTTCAGTAAGCGGGAGCCATTTAGCTCCGTACATTTTTTTTTCGGCAGGCAATTTGCTCCAGTATGCTTCAGTTGTTTCTTTTATCCAATACAGGAAATCGGTAAGGCTTTCCGGGAAAGTAATAGTACGGTTCATAGATGGTTTAGATTCAGTTAGTGTGGTTAAAAGGTAAATGCATTTTATGGAGGCTGATTATCTATCAAATTCCGGAATTCAAATATACATTGGAAAGTGTCTTCCCATATTTTGCCTGAAAGAGGACGAGAAGAAAATATAACTAAGAATTGGATTTGGAAAACTTCTTTGATACATTTGTTCAATAATATTTATTGTTCACGTTTTCGTGAACAGAATTTAAATATGAGTTTATATGAATGAAGACCAAATTTTACAAGAGGCTATACAGAGTCTGTCTGAAGAAGGTATGGGGTTGAAGAGAATGAAGTCTCCAAAGGAAGATTTCGGTGTACAGAGATTGGCACTTAGTGTGCGCAATGGCGCAACCGTTAAGTTATATGCAGAGATTAAAAAGGAACTTCGTTCATTTCATATTACTGGTCTTGAGGTTTTGGCCAAGCGGGAGCCTGGTTTTATAGTCGTTTGCGAACGCATTTTCCCGAAGATTAAACAAGAATTGAGAAGGAGGAAGATTAACTATTTAGAGGCAAACGGAAATATGTTTCTGAGTATTGACGGACTTCATATAAACATAGATGGTAAAAGCTATGTAGAGCCTGTGGCTATGACCACCAATAGGGCGTTCACAAAAATTGGATTGCAGGTGCTTTATCAATTTATGATTAATGATGAATGGGTAAATAAAACATACCGTGAACTGGCCGAACTAACAGGTGTAGGTATTGGTACCATAAGTAATATTATCAAAGGGCTGAAAAAAGATGGTTACCTGTTGCAGTTGACAAAAGATATGATGCAACTGGAGCATAAAGGGAAATTGTTGGAAAAATGGGTGGTGGAATATGATAAACGTCTTAAACCTGCACTAGCATTAGGGACATTCAGGTTTTTGAATCAGGATGATTTTTATGCGTGGGAAAATATTTCTTTGCTGGCGGGAAAGTCGTTTTGGGGAGGAGAGCCGGCAGGAGCGCTATACACTAAGTTTTTGAGGCCTGAGGAACTGACCATTTACACAGAAGAGGGTATAAATGACTTGATAAGAAATTATAAATTAATACCGGACAGGAAAGGGAATGTTGTGGTATACAAAAAGTTTTGGGTAAATAATGACACACAGGGTATTATTGTTGACCCGTTGCTGGTATATACTGATTTGATAAACAAGCTGGATAGGAGGTGTACGGAAATTGCGCAAAAAATTTACGATGAGCGATTACAAGATAAGTTTTAAAGAATTGAGGCAAGAGCCGGAAATTTCTGAGATGCTGGAGGCACTTGAAAGAGGGCTGAAGAAGTTTGGAATTGATTTTTTTCTTGTAGGTGCTGTGGCACGTGATGTGTGGATGACTGCTATCAATAATTTTGCTCCAAGCCGGATTACCAGGGATATTGATTTTGGAGTATATATCAATGAGAATGGTAGTTACAATGCTTTGAGGGAATACCTGATAGATGTGGAAGGTTTTTCGCCATATAAGGGAAACGATTTTGTTTTAGTCTGGAAAGGCGGGGTTCAGGTAGATCTATTACCGTTTGGAGCAATTGAACAGGATGGAGTTGAAATACATGGAACGGATGCAGGTAGTATTAGTTTGCCAGGTTTTAAAGAAATTTACGACTATGGTTTACCGGAGGCGGAATTGGAAGGTAAGCATCTGTTCAAATTTTGCACTTTACCAGGAATTGTTTTGCTAAAACTGATGTCTTACGAAGACAGGCCGGAAGTAAGAAGGGATGATATTAAAGATATCAGTATGGTAATAACGCGCTTCTTTAATATGTATTCAAGTCAGATTTATGAGAACCACTCTGATTTGTTTGGGAGCGATGCAAACCTGGTGAAGATAGGAACTCGCGTAATAGGACGGGAAATCGGAAAGATAGCGAAAGTAAATCCTGACCTGTTTTCAAGGGTAGATAATCTATTGGAACAAAACACCACGAACTTTTCATCCAGCGAAATCGCAAAGATTATGGCGGAGTATTTTGATAATACTGTTGCGGAGAATATGGCTCTTTTGCAAGAACTGAGAAAGGGCTTGCTGGAAGTTTGATCTAGTATAGCTTTCCAAAAAAAAGAAAAGCCTTCAAATCGTAGACTTGAAGGCTTTTGTGTGACCTGGATTGGATTCGAACCAATGACCCACAGCTTAGAAGGCTGTTGCTCTATCCAACTGAGCTACCAGGCCGTACTTTTTAGTAAAGCGGTTGCGAAAATAATACTTTTGGCTATTCTTACACGATTAATTAAACATTAGTTTTAGCGTGAGCGATACCGTACAGATAGAAAAGAGCTGGAAAGCCGCCCTGGATGGGGAGTTCAGCAAGCCGTACTTCAGCAAACTGAAGGAGCTGATAGTGGCGGAAAGGACTAAGGGAAAGACTGTTTACCCGCCGGAACCGCAGATTTTCAATGCTTTCAACTATATGCCTTTCGATGAGGTAAAGGTGGTAATATTGGGTCAGGACCCCTACCACGGGGCAGGGCAGGCGCATGGCTTGTCGTTTTCGGTGCCGCAGGGCATAAAGCCACCGCCTTCGCTGGTAAACATATTCAAGGAGCTGAAAACTGATATTGGTATGGAGATACCTACGCATGGCAACCTGGAGCACTGGGCCAAACAGGGCGTACTGTTGCTGAACGCTTCGCTAACCGTTAATGCTGGGGAACCGAACTCGCATGCTGCCTTTGGCTGGCATCAATTTACCGATGCCGTGATAGATGCTGTGTCGAAGGATAAGGAGCATGTGGTATTTATGCTGTGGGGGCGATTTGCGCAGGAGAAAGGAGCAAGGGTGGATACCAACAAGCATCTGGTGCTAAAGTCAGCGCACCCGTCACCATTTTCGGTCACCAAATTTTTGGGCAACAGGCACTTTTCTAAGGCAAATGAATGGTTGGAGCAAAAAGGTATGGAACCGATTGACTGGAAGCTGTGAGGGTTAAGTCTTTGGAAAGGTTAATCAACAACTTTGCAATGCCTGGCACACGCAGGGTTTGGCCAACATAGTTTTTCTTAGCCATTCTTTTTGCTTGATCAAAAAGAATCAAAAAATCAAGCGCTGTATTTTCTTTTTAAGGCTGCAAGGGCAAGCCAGAAACCGAAACTGCACAAATCTGCGCAGTTACTTTGGTCGATAATTCAGGAATATGCGTTGGCTCCGTGTGCAGAATTGATCCGGTTTCTGACTCACCCTGCGAGCCAAGAAAATAAGGCGCAGGGG
>DLGO01000110.1 GCA_002482725.1 Bacteroidetes bacterium UBA7692
CCTATTAACTACAATGCGCATATAGGTATGCTCTGTATCATTCATAGCTACCTTCACAATATCGCCTTCCTTAAAGCTACTCCTTCTCTTCTTTCTTTCCATAGTTTAATTTACCTGTAGGATAAATACTCGTTCAAAATTCTATCCTGATCACCATAGTAAAAATCATGTAATCGTTCTCTGACATTAGGCGCAGTATAAACAGCGCTTGGTTCCAAGTCCTTACATTCTTCCCACGTTGCTGGTATATCATCACCATTTATAAATATGGTGAAACTATGAGGCATTCCTCTTGGTCTAATATGTTTAATAAAAAAGTTCGGCTCCATTTTCAAATATTCTTCAAGAGGTAAATTACCAACTTTAATCCATTCTCCTTCCTTTAAATACTCATTATGAACTATGATTATAAATAAAACTGGTTTGGAAACAATTTCATTCAAATCATGTACATCTTGAACCGTTTTAAAATCATAAAACGCGCATAACCTATTAACTACAATGCGCATATATGTATGCTCTGTATTATTTATAGCTACTTTCACAATATCGCCTTCCTTAAAGCTACTCCTTCTCTTCTTTCTTTCCATAGTTTAAAACTATTATCCATGGGGTAGGTTATTTATTCACTTTTCTAATTTTATGCTAGTTCAGAAATTCCTTCTCCATTTGCCCAAGTCGTATGTCCTTGCAGGCCACTCTGCATTCGTTACGCGCTGTTTGTAGATAGCAAAAATAAAGAATAAATGTCCACTTCAGGGTAATCCTTGATCAACTGGTTCTTTCAATTGCTCTATACTGAATGTAAACTATTTGGACATAAGTTTGTTGACTACCTGAACGCGCGTAAAACAATTCAAGTGCAACATATAACTACAAATTACGCACGATAAACTTTGCACCGACAATGGTATTTCCCACAAAATACACCGAAATTATAAATGCAATTGATGCCATAGAGCCAATACAATATGGCAAAACAAGAAACTACCTGAATGGTGCTGTAACAAGGCTCTCACCCTACATTTCCCGTGGAGTAACTTCTACTAAACAAGTTGCAGCAAGTGTTTTGGCCAAAGGGTATAAACCTGACGAAATCGAAAGCTTTCTGAAGGAGTTATGCTGGCGGGACTATTTCCAGCAGGTGTGGATAGCCTTAGATGAAGGCATAAACAAAGATATTCACCAGCCACAACCAAATTGCCACAACAACCAAATGAGTGAAGCTGTATTGCTTGGCAATACAGGAATTATAGCTATAGATACAGCAATAAATGAATTGAAAAGCAATGGTTACATGCACAATCATTTAAGAATGTATGTAGCCAGCATAGCCTGCAATATAGCACATAGCCATTGGTCTATGCCATCGCAATGGATGTACTATTACCTGCTCGATGCCGACGGGGCAAGCAATACACTAAGTTGGCAATGGGTGGCAGGAAGCTTTAGCAAAAAAAAATATTTTGCCAATCAGGAAAACATAAACAGGTACAGCCTCACCAATCAAACCAATACTTTTTTAGATGTTCCTTACGAAAATTTTGAAAGTATTGCTACCCCCCAAATACTGCAAAATATTATCCATTTCACATGTGAAACAAAACTTCCCGAAACAGCACCCTTAGTGCTGGATGAGAGCTTACCTACCTACGTTTACAATTTCTACAATTTGGATGGTAATTGGGATACCCATATACAAGCAAACCGGGTTTTATTGTTAGAGCCAAGCTTTTTCAAAAAATATCCTGTTTGCGAAAACACCATCAATTTTATAATAGACTTATCCAAAAATATCTCCAATATAAAAGTATATGTAGGTGAGTTTGATGAAGCGTTTGGCGGTATAGTTGAGGCCAAAATAAACTACAAAGAACATCCCACAAACAAACATTACAAGGGTATTAAGCATAGCAGAGATTGGATGTTTGATGAAGTCAAAGGCTACTACCCATCATTCTTTAGCTACTGGAAACAGTGCGAAAAGCAGTTGAAAAAATGGAGTTAAAGAAAGAGATAAACATTGTTTGGCTTAAACGGGATATTCGCAGCCAGGATCATTTACCGCTGTATCTGGCCGAGCAAAGTTCACTGCCCTATATCATCATTTTTCTGCTGGAGCCCTCTATAATTTCCTATCCCGATACAAGCCTGAGGCATCTTCAATTTCAATATCACTCCATACTTCAACTAAATGAAAAGTTAAAACCGTATAACCAAAAAGTAATTGTCTGTTACGCAGAAGTATTGGCAGTCCTAGCTTTAATTGCCGATAAATACGCTGTGAAGAATATTTTTAGCTACAGGGAAAGTGGTATTCAATTGACCTATGACAGAGATAAAGCTGTTGCAAAATTTTGCAAAGCAAATAATATTCATTGGCAGGAGTGCCAGCGGGATGGTATCCTGAGAGGCACTAAAAATCGTGAAGGCTGGGACAAGCAGTGGTTTGCAACAATGCACTCACCAACTATAGTCAATAACTATTCGGTTCGTGAATCGGTTGAGTGGAAAAACCCTTTTTACATTAATGATGATTTACTTCAGCAGTTACAAAAATATCCAACAGAATTTCAACCGGCAGGCGAAGACTACGCCTTTAAATACTTGCAAAGTTTTGTAAGCCTTAGAGGCAGGAATTATAGCAAACACATAAGCAAGCCTTTAGAGAGCAGAAAAAGCTGCACCAGAATATCGCCATACCTTAGTTGGGGAAACATTAGTATTAAGCAAGCCTATCAGTTTATCTATAATTCAAAGCGCAATTCTCCATTTAAAGGAGCATTAAGCAATTCGCTTACACGCCTGAAATGGCATTGTCATTTTATTCAAAAATTCGAAGTAGAATGCAGATATGAAAACAAGTGCGTAAATACAGGCTATGAGCTTTTGGAGCACCCCACAAAAGAAGATTATATAAATGCCTGGAAGACTGGCCGTACGGGATTTCCCTTGGTTGATGCTTGTATGATCTGCCTGGAAAAAACCGGCTGGATCAACTTCAGGATGAGGGCTATGTTGGTTTCATTTTTCTGTCATCATTTATATCAGGATTGGCGGGAAGCCACTTACCACTTAGCCCGGCTTTTTTTAGACTATGAACCTGGTATTCATTACCCGCAATTTCAAATGCAGGCCGGCACCACAGGTATTAATACTATCAGAATGTATAACCCGGTTAAACAATCCCAAGACCACGACCCCAACGGAATTTTCATAAAGAAATGGTTACCTCAATTACAAAATGTTCCTGTTCCATTTATTCACGAACCTTACAAAATGACATTGATGGACCAGCAACTTTACAATACAATAATCGGCAAAGATTACCCTGCACCCATTATAGATATTGAAACTACTGGAAAAGCGGCACGAATAAATATTTGGGGACACAGAAAAAATGAGCTGGTAAAACAAGAGAATAAGCGAATTCTAGCTACACATACAAGACGGAAAACAGAGGATGAAAACTCATGAAAAAAAATAGTTTGCCCAAAAGAATAAAACAGACATAGAGTATGGCTTCAAAATCAATATTTATCATCTTCCCTCATCAGCTGTTTCAACATATCGAAATATTAAAAAAAGCAGACGAGGTTTATCTAATCGAAGAGATCCTGTTTTTTAATCAGTATAAATTTCATAAGCAAAAAATAGTGTTTCATAGGGCCACCATGAAATATTATGAAGAATATCTACTGCAAAACAATATCCCCACCACCTATATTGAAGCTAATGGCTCTTTAGGGGATATAAGAAGCTTAATTGCAAATGTTGCGGGTCAAAATGTAACTAACATTGACTATTACGATGTTTGCGACAATTGGTTAGAAAAGCGAATTACAGCCTCTTGCAGTAACTTGAACATCAATGCAACCAAGCACCAGAGTCAGTTATTTATTAATTCTGAAGATGACTTAAAGGCGTACTTCGAGGATAAGAAAAGATATTTTCAAACCGATTTTTATGTATTACAGCGTAAAAAATTAAACATCCTCTTAACCGAAAATGAAAAGCCGGTTGGTGGCAAATGGAGCTACGATTCGGATAACAGATTAAAATATCCCAAAGACAAAGAAGCGCCAAAAGTTCAGTTTCCTTCCTTAAACAAATTTTACAAAGAAGCCATTGATTACACTGCCAGGCACTACTCAGGTAATCATGGGAATATCAATAAAGAGTTCATTTATCCAACCACGCACCAGGAAAGTGCCGACTGGTTGCAGCAATTTTTCCAAAACAGGTTTAATGAGTTTGGTGAATATGAAGATGCCATCGTTGAATCAGAACACATTTTGCATCACGGTGTTCTAACCCCGATGCTAAACGTTGGCCTGCTCACACCAAAAGTAATTATTGACGAAGCACTAAAGTATCATTCCCTTCACAATGTTTCACTTAATTCGCTCGAAGGGTTTATTAGGCAAATAATAGGATGGAGAGAATTCATCAGAGGTGTTTATATATACAAAGGCACAAGCGATAGAACCACTAATTTTTGGAACTTTAATAAAAAAATACCCGCCTCGTTTTACAATGGCACCACCGGTATTGAACCGATAGACGCCACGATAAAAAAAATTATTGAAACCGGCTACTGCCATCACATAGAGCGACTCATGCTACTCGGGAACTTCATGCTACTGAATGAATTTAATCCTGATGAAGTTTATAAATGGTTTATGGAACTATTTATTGATGCTTATGATTGGGTGATGGTACCTAATGTTTATGGTATGAGTCAGTTTGCAAATGGTGGCGTGATGGCTACCAAGCCATACATAAGCGGTAGTAGTTATGTGCTAAAAATGAGCAACTACAAAAAGGGAAATTGGTGCCAGATTTGGGATGCGCTGTTTTGGAACTTTATGAATAAGCAAAGAAATTTCTTTTTATCCAATCCACGCTTGGGCATGCTCATTACCACTTACGACAAAATGAGTGAAGAGAAAAAAACAACACATGCCAATGTTGCATCACAATGGTTAGAGCCTAAATGAACATGGAGGAACTGAACCCCTCACCGCATAGGCTATCCTATAAGTATTCGAAGCAAATGCTCAAAACCACTAGCGGACAGACTTGTATATCACCGAAATCTGGCCGATATGATAGTAACTATGCTGAATATGCCCGTGCAGCGTTACATAAATGGTTGAATAATCTTTTATAATCTGATTATCCAGGTCGGCATCCTTCAAACGCTGCAATTGGTTTATCAGCGCCGTTTTGCTTTCCATTAATTCTCTTTTCGTTTCCGACCAGTTAAAGTTCCCTATCTTATCATCGGGTATCCAATATTCCTCGGGCTTTAATTGCAGGTTGATGCCTTGAAGCCTCTTTGTTACCACCAATACATCAGCAATAATGTGACGCGCTATTTGATGGATTGTATTTTTTAAACCGGGTAATTTAGAATTGGCCATTGGCTCTGTAATTTCATCTAATATCTGCTGTAAATTAACCTCTGCCCAGTTCTCACCATACAGTCGCTCTATCTGGTCAATTATTCGTTCTGTTTCTATTCTTTCCATAGTTTGAATTTACAGTTATTGCCAAAAGACCGAGTACTATTAATCTATGCATTTCATCTCTCGGGATTAAAATCTATTCAAATATTAATCAACATTGTATCGTGAAAATATCAAACAGCAGGATATTAACTTCTTTCATAATCACAATCACAGTTAAAATCAATTTCCATAAAGGTTACCTCATTTTTCAAAAATTTGATTTCAAGTGATTTCTTTCGTTTAAGAACCCTGTCTTCAATATTTATAGAATCGAAATAAGAATTGTGTCCGGTCCAACTAACTTCATACATTGAATCATTATAATTATTTATAAAAAATCTCTCTCCCATTCTATCTTCAGGTGTATATACTTCTTTAGCAACAATAATTCCATCAATTTAAGTATAAAAAAGCGGCTCCCTTTCAACACAACTAGCACTTGGTCCGTTGGATAAGTATACTATAATACTCACAATTCCTACAAAATAAATCACATTAAAAGTTCTCCTTTTCATACTCATGATTAATCCCCTTCCAATCCTTCACCAACCCCTCAAAAATCTCCTTAGTAGATTTCACCTCCGCTTTATGTGCCGCCTGCCCGGCCCACAGGTTGGTTAGCTCTTTGTTATTCTGCTGCTGCGCCAGCGCGCGGAATTTTGCGGTGATGCTGTTCTGTATAGGGTAGTCGGGTATGCTTATGCCCGCGCGCACCAGTTCTTCGGCAAAGGTGTTGCGCAGGCCGCGCGCCCAGCGGCCCGAGAAGGCTCGCGTTAACATGCTATCGGTATCTGCCGCGGTGCTGAGCGCGGCTTTGTGCGCGGCTATGGTAGCGCTTTCGTGGCTGGCAAGAAAAGCCGTGCCTACCTGCACCGCCTGCGCGCCAAGCGCAAATGCCGCGCGCATGGTGGCGCGGTTATAGATGGCGCCTGCGGCAATGATGGGTAGCTGTACGCTATCCGCCAACTGTGGCAGCAGCGCCATCAGGGCAATCTGCGGCAGTGGCTCCTCCAGCAAAAAAGAACCGCGGTGCCCGCCTGCCTCTATGCCCTGCGCGGCAATCATATCTATGCCGCGCTCTTGCAGCAGCACGGCTTCCTTTGCGCAGGTGGCCGTGCCTATTAATATGCTGCCGCTGGCTTGAAGCGCGGCAATGCTTTCATCGTTCAATATGCCAAATGTAAAGCTGACGATGGGTATGCGCTCCTTTACCAATATGTCTATCTGCTCCTTGTATGTATAGAATTGGAATGGCTCAAAATCTTGCCTGCCAAGCGGCAAATTATACTTAGCAGCCAGCTGCAGCATGAACTCCTGCATGCGCGCCACCTGCACTTCGTCTACCGCGCCTATGCTATGCGCAAACAGGTTTACGGCAAACGGCTTATTGGTCAGCTCTTTTGTTTTTTGTATCAGCTCCAGTGTTTTATCCGGCGATAGCCCTCCCACCGGCAGCGAACCCAAACCGCCCGCGTTACTCACAGCAGCTACCATAGCCGGCGTAGTGGCGCCCAGCATAGGCGCCTGTATAATCGGGTAATCTATACCAAGGGATTGCAGTATGTCGCTCTTCCGTTCCATGGCAGGTATTGTTATATGGTTAACTCAAATATACAATAACCTGCCTGCTCTTTATCCCATGCTCCTTATCGCCAGATAAAAAAAGGGCGCTTCAGCCTAAACCAAAGCGCACTTCCTCACAATCAATCAGCCTTAAAATTTCCCTGCAAATTCCTTCGCAAAATCTTCCAGCTTCACTGCACCCGTTACAGGTGAGTTGTTCTTTTTAAAATCCACTTGAATGCTTCCACTGCGCATACCTGCACCCATTTCAGCATATAGCTTGGCTATTTCCGCAGGTAGTCCCGCCTGTGCCATTCCTTGTAGCGATTGCTCATCGCTAAATTCTACCCATGGCAACTCAGCTGCACCTATGGCTGCACCTATGGTCCTTACCACATCCGCAGGCGTGCGCTCATCACTTACCACATACCGCACATTTTTACCTGTAGTGGTGTTTTGCAATTCCTCCGCAACAGCTGTGGCAATATCATCAGGATGCACAAAAGGTATTTTAGTATCCGATGGGTAATTGGCACCCATAATGCCAGCCCCTTTTATCATAGGCACATCATTGTAAAGGTTGATATAGAATAACCCCGCGCGCAAAAAAGTAACCGATACGTTATCCAGTTCTTCGTACACCTTTTCAACGCCATACAGTCCGGCAATCGGCCCTGTACCACCTGGCAGGTCTGCACCAATGCTGCTCAGCATCACCACACGTTGTACACCGGCCTCTTGTATCGCTTTCGCAAAAGCGCCTCCTGCGTTTACCGTATTGGCAAGTACATCAGCTCCACCCAGGTTAGGCGGCGTCATGGCAAATACCGCATCAGCCCCTGCTAATGTTTTTCCCAGAAAGGCAGCATCTCTTACCGAGCCTATAGCCGCCTTTGCGCCCAGTGCTTCTATAGCTGCTGATCTTTCTGGCTGGCTGCTTATTACAGTTACATCATGCCCCGCGGCTACTAGTTTTTTCGTTAGTGGTTTTCCTATGTTCCCAAGGGAACCTGAAATTATAATTTTCATATTTGAATATTTTTTTGTTTCGGGTACAAATGTATCTTTGTACTTACTTTTAGGCAAGTACTTACCCTAAAGTATGTATCATGACAGCAATCAAAAAAACATCGACCATACAGGAAAACAAGCAGTATGCATTGGACCATTGCCCTGTAACTTATGTAATGGAAAAGATAGGCGGCTACTGGAAGCCAATTATCCTGTATCACCTGTCCACAGGCAATAAGCGCTACAGCGAATTGAAAAAAGAAATACCGGCCATCACCGAAAAGATGCTGATACAGCACCTGAAACAACTGGAAGCGGATGGCTTAGTAATAAGAAAAGCAAAGGCAGTAGTACCACCCTTTGTTACCTACAGGCTAAGCGACTCCGGTATGGGCTTGGTGCCTGTTATCAGTGCTATGGCCAACTGGGCTCTGAAAGAGAAAGAGGGTGCTTATAATACCCCTATGTAACAAGGCAGTTCCTATTCTTTCATTTTTATGTATGAATTTTTATTTTCAACGAAGCAGATATTAAATGACTGAAGAGCATCACCGAAGGCTGGGCCAACTTCCTTGTCTACCTAAAAGCCTACCTGGAATACGGCATCAACCTAAGAAAGGGTGCGTTTGATTTTATGCGTACGAAATAATAAATTTCAAATTCCTCACCCACCCTTCTTCTTCACCTGGTACCCTTTTGCCTGTAGCAGCAATACTACTTTGTCGCGCTGTTCACCCTGTATTATCACAACGCCATCCTTTACCGTACCGCCCACGCCACATTTGCTTTTCAGCTCTTTGCCCATGGCCTCCAGGTCAGCTTCCGTCCCAACAAATCCTTCCACTACAGTAGCTACCTTACCACCTTTCAGTCGGTCCAGCACTATATACAGCTTCTGTTGATTGGCAGGCAGCGTTACCGCTTCCTCCTCCTCACTTTCTATTTTAAAATTAGGGTTGGTGCTGAATACAATATTGTCTTTGCCGGATTTCTTGTTTGTCATGGTACAATTATAAAGGGTAAATAAACATGCTGTGTACAGGTAGAACCTCTTTTTATCATAAATATTGCTTGTTTAGTAAAAATTTGACCATGACACAGGCAGAATTATTGGCAGATACACTTGACCGCACCAGGGGACTTACCCGCTACTACACCTCCCTGCTGCGCGAAACCAACCCCGAAGCCCGGATAGATGTGAACGGCATAAAGCTGAACAGTCTCTATTGGCTGATTGCCCACCTGATATGGGCAGAAGATAACCTTGCCGTACAAATGACAGGCGGACAAAGCGTAGCGCCTGAATGGGCCGAAAAATATTGTATCAACAGCGATGGGGCTTTGCATGATGACAGGCCTGATTTTAAAACCCTGCTTGCAGAACTGAAGCGTGTGCACGAATCCAGCCTGGCGCATATCAGGCAACTTACCGATGAAGACCTGGCGCAGCCCAACCCTGCGGGCATGCACTTCGGCGATGGTGATACCAGCCGCAGGGTTATGATACAACATGCCATAAGGCACGAGGGCACACATATGGGCCACCTTGGCTGGCTATGCAAATTACAGGGTATAAAAAGCGTTTAAAGATGAAAGAGCCATTCAGTCTTGTTGTGTCAGATGATATCATTATCGCCCTCCGCACCGAGGATGAGGCTGAAGCAACTTTCAATTTAATAGAAAATAACAGAGCCTATTTGCAGGAGTGGCTACCGTGGGTTCCGCATGTGCAGAGCATCAACGATTGCCTCCATTTTATACGCCAGAATATACGCGATTGGGAGGATGGGGCCGACCTTACCGCCGGCATGTATTACAAAGGCAGACTGGTTGGCATCATTGGCTTTCACGGCCTTCTGAAGCCGCACAAGTACTGCTCCATCGGCTACTGGCTGGATGAGGCCAGTCAGGGTCACGGCATAGTAACAAAATGTACCACCGCACTCACCCGATATGCCTTCGATGTACATAAAATGAATCGCGTGGTCATACTCGCAGGTGTAAATAATTCTAAAAGCCGAGCCATACCTGAGAGAATTGGGTTTAAGTTTGAGGGCGTGATGCGTGGCGCTCAGTACCTGTATGGGAAATATATTGATGTAGCCATGTACGCACGGTTAAAAGACGATTTATAAAATTTACTGAACTACCATTAACTAATTAAATTATTTGTCCCATGAGTGTATTCGACCTGTTTGGATTAATTGCAGCTATAGCAGTTGGTTTATTCGCATTACGGTATTTGGTTAAAAAACCGACCTCCGTTGTATTAACTTACATACAATATTTTGTAGGCACACTATTCATCTTTTCCGGAGCGGTAAAAGCCATAGACCCACTTGGCACCAGCTACAAGATGCATGACTATTTCTCGGCATTTAGTGCCATGGGTATGGCCGGGCTTTGGGATAAGCTGAGCGACCTCTCCACGCCTATCGCCGTATTCATGATCGTGTTCGAGATTTTCTGCGGTGTGGCATTGCTTGTGGGCTGGAAACCAAAGCTGACAATCTGGTTCCTGCTATTAATGACCGTATTCTTTACCTTCCTTACAGGTTTCACTTACCTGAACGGATACAATATCAAAGAATACATGTCAGCAGGTAAGCCACTTGTATTCAATGAAAAAGATATGAAGGTGACAGACTGTGGTTGCTTCGGCGACTTCCTGAAACTAAAGCCATGGGTATCTTTCTACAAGGATATATTCCTGGATGTCTTGATAGTTATATTGTTGGTATGGAGAAGAAAGATTGATTCAATCTTTACCAATATCACCCGAAACGTTGTCACCTGGGGGCTTACCGCGCTTGCGTTATTATTTTCTTTATACAACTTCCTGGGCAATGAGCCAATAGTAGATTTCCGGCCTTACAAAATCGGCAATGATATCAATGAGATGCGCAAGGTAAAAGTGCCGGAGAAACGCGAGTTTATGTTTATCTACAAAAACAAGAAAACAAACGAAACCAAAGAGTTTGCCACCGCCGAGCTTACCAAGCTTAACTTTGATGAGTGGGATTATGTAGACCGTAAGGACAACATCATCGACCCGGGCATTCCTGCTGTTATTACCAACCTGTTCATCAGCAACGAGGAGCACGAGGATATCACGGACACATTGCTGAATAATCCGAACTACTCCCTGATGGTAGTAGCATACAAACTGGGCAAAACCAGCGAGTGCTGCTTCGGTAAACACCTGAATCCGCTTGCAGAAAAAGCCGACAAGGCAGGCATACACTTCTATTGTGTTACAAGTGGTGATATAGATATCGAAACTTTCCGCCACAAAAACCAGACAGCATATCCGTTCTACACAGCAGACGAAACTCCGCTGAAAACAATGATACGCTCCAACCCCGGCCTTATATTGCTGAAAAACGGTATCGTCATCAACAAGTGGCACCACAACCACTTCCCTACCTTCGAGGAATTAAATCAAAAATATTTCTCAAAAAAGTAATTTAGCGGCATAATAAAAGAAAGGGAGCAAGCAATTTGCTCCCTTTCTACATATAAAACATTGTAGCAGGTGAATATTTTCTCTTTCGTATTTAAGCGCTTACTGAACGGCATTCTGGTAATGATCGGCGTAGTATTCATCATCTTCATGCTCTTCAATGTATTGCCGGTAAACAGTGCTCGTATGACCCTTGGGCAGCGTGCCGACCAGGCTTCAGTAGAAGCCATAGAGCGCGAGTTTCGACTAAACCTGCCTTGGTATTCGCGTCTGGTGCTATACTTCAATGATATATCACCCGTATCTTTCAACAAGCTATCCGATCCGTCTTCCCCAACCTGGCTGGATGAAACAGAAATAAGCTATACCAAAGTGCTTACCATTGGCGAAACTTCTCTCGTATTAAAAGCACCCTATTTGGGTAAAAGCTTCCAGACACGCCGAAAGGTTAGCGAAATATTGGGCGAAAAGATTTACCCTACAGCTGTGCTGGCACTATCGGCTATGGCATTGGCATCTTTCATAGGCATCATTATGGGTGTATTTGCTGCCATTAAGCAATATTCATTTTGGGACAATTCCATACTGGTACTTTCGACCTTTGGCATCTCTCAGCCTGCCTATTTTTCCGGCATTATACTGGCCATGATATTCGGCTACTACCTGAGCGATATTACAGGGCTGAATGTGCGGGGTTCATTGACCGACGTTGACATTATGGGCGATACCATTTATGTATGGAAAAACCTGTGGCTGCCTATGATAGCATTGGGTATACGCCCTATATCTATTATTACCCAGCTTACCCGCAGCGCCATGCTGGATGTATTGAACCAGGATTTTATCCGTACGGCAAATGCAAAAGGACTTAGCCGAGCTAAGGTTATATTCAAGCATGCTTTGCGCAACGCCATGAACCCTGTGGTTACATCCATATCGGGTTGGTTTGCAGCTTTGCTTACAGGCGCATTCTTTATCGAGAAGGTATTTGACTACAAAGGTCTTGGCCTGCAAACGATAGAGTCGTTGCTTACATTCGACTTCCCTGTAGTAATGGGTTCAGTTTTATTCGTGGCATTCATATTCGTAATCATGAACATGTTGACCGACTTATTGTACTCTGTGTTGGATCCGCGCGTAGTTATCAAAGGCTAGAAGCAATAGCAGCAGCAGTTTCTTTCCCCTGTGTAATCAGGTCTGCAATACCTACCTTTTTATAGTAATTGGCCGCAAAGAAGATACCTTTCGGGTGCTTGCTAGTATCCTGAAAGAAAGTGCGCGTAGGCTGCGTATTCATATTGTACTGCGGTATGCCCTTTGGCCATATATGTATGTGCTGCATTACCGGTGCGCCTGCTATATGCAATATGCTTTTAAGGTCGTTGCAGCAATGGTCCAGCAAGGCATCTGTATTGTAAAAAAGCGAAGCCCCTTTTTTGCTACCTCCGGCAAAAAGCGTAAACAACACTTTATCTTCCGGTGCCACAGAAGGGAATATCTGCGAACTAAAGATGCACCCCAGAAAAGGTTTGCGTTCTTGCGCAGGCACCAGAAAACCAAAAGCCTCTGGCACCGACTTTAAGTCCTCGCTATTAAAAGCCAGGTGCACCACGCCCATTGGTGCGTATTCAATAGCGGGAAAAGATTTAACACGTGGCTCTATTTTGCCAAGCAATTGTATAGTTATTGCATAAGGTGTGGCAAACACTATACGCTGTGCTATAACTGTATGGAAAGCCTTATCCTTATCTGTATAGGTTACTTTATAGCCATGCTCCAGGGGATGAATATCTGTAACAGCAGCACCTGTAATAGCCGAATCGGCAAGCACGGTTCCAATGCTGTGACAAAGCGTTTGCATGCCCCCTTTAAAATGCACAATAGAGCGCGGCTTCATGTTATCCTTATTGGCAAGCAAGCCTTTGGTAACACTACCATATTCTTTTTCCCATGCTTGCAGTACAGGCAACACAGCCTGCATACTCATGTGGTTTTCATCTCCTGCATATATACCCGCCAGCACAGGTTCAAATACATATTGCAACAACTCGATACCAAAGCGGCGCTCTACAAACTGCGCCACCGTTTCTTCGCCTTCTTTTTTAGCAGTCCGTATCCATTCTGTAAACAAACGCCATTTAGCGCCAAATGATATGTAGCCTGAGCTTAGTATCTCTTTTGGATTGGGAGATACTTTGTGCAGTTTATTATCGCGCAGCAGGTAACGGTTAGCTGCCGCCTGCGTGGCAATCTCCAGTTTACCCTGCAAGCCTGTGGCATCCACTATTTGTTGCAGTGCCTCGTTCATTACACAGGAGTTTGGCCCCAGGTCCAGGGTATAGTCCCCTTCCTGCCTGCTTTGCATTACACCACCAAAGGTAGCGCCTGCTTCCAGCAGCTTAAAGCTTACCTTATCCTTCATAAAAAAAGCCGTAGACAATCCCGACACTCCGCCACCTATTATACACACATCTACCTGCTCATCCATTATATTCTGTTATTGCTTGTTCATCATGCTTACTACTGTATCTATCCACAGTTGGTTTGTGTTCAGGCATGGTATCAGGGTAAAGCTTTCGCCTCCTGCTTCTGTAAATATTTCGCGGCCCTCCTCTCCCATTTCTTCTATGGTTTCCAGACAATCGCTTACAAAAGCCGGGCAAACTACCAGCACCTTCTTCACACCCTGTGAAGGTAGTTCTTTTAGCATGGCGGCAGTATATGGTTTCAGCCACGCATCTTGCCCCAACCTGCTCTGGAACGAGAAACAGAATTTATCCTTTGGTATATTTAGTTGTTGTGCTACAAGATTTGTGGTGGTGATTACCTGATGCCGATAGCAGGTAGTATGCGCCTGCGATGGCACCGAACAGCAATCATTTACCGCAAGGCAGTGCTTTCCGGTCATATCAGTTTTCTTCACATGGCGCTCGGGTATACCATGATAGCTGAATATAATGCGGTCGAAATCCTGTTGTATATACGGCCTGATGCTCTCTGCAAGTGCATTTATATACTGCTCTTCTTTATAAAAAGGAGATATGAACGATAATTTATAGTTAAAACCACCGGCCGCATGCACTTCTTTGGCATGATCAACCGCTGTTTCAAAACTGCTCATGGCATAGTGCGGATATAAAGGCAAGGCACATACCTCCTGCACATTGGGGTATTTGGCAGCAATGTTATTTAGAACAGATGCCACGTCGGGTTTACCATAGCGCATAGCCAGCTCTACCGGAAAGTCTGCCGCGGCACCCACTGCCTGCTGCAGCTGTTTAGAAATATGGATAAGCGGCGAACCATCTTTGGTCCAGATACTCTTATACTTTTCGGCCGATTTGGGCGCCCGGAATGGCACAATAATACCCCGCACCAACAGCAAACGGAGAAAATAGGGTATATCAATTACCTTTCCATCCATCAAAAATTGTGTAAGGTATTTGCGCAAATCAGGCACCGAAGTGCTGTCCGGCGAACCTAAGTTCATCAATAACCAGACTTTAGTAACATCTTTATTCATAATTCCTGCTGCAACATTAATCCGAATAAAACCTTCTACAACGCGCAATAGTTCGTTTTTACCGCTAAAAAAGTTTTTATGACAATTCCCTGACTTTGACAATGCCATTGGATTAAAAGCTAATTTTACTTTCGCATCGTAATCGGGAAGGTATAAATGCACAAGATGGGGGTTGAGCAATTTAAAGTTATAGGTATAAATCATCAAACGGCACCTGCTAATATCAGGGGTTTGTTTTCGGTAAATGAGCAGCAGCACCTGTCTATTTTGCACAAAAGCGATAAAGACCTGTTTGTACTGTCTACCTGCAACCGTACAGAAGTGTATGGTTTCTTCGAGCATTCTGCCGATATGATTTCCCTGTTGCTAAGCGAAACCAAGGCAGACAGGGCCACCTTTTACCTTCATGGGTTTTGCTACAATGGTTTTGAAGCCATTTCCCATTTGTTTAAGGTTGCTTCCGGTATCGATAGCCAGCTACTGGGCGACTACGAGATTACAGGTCAACTTAAAAAAGCTGTAAAGTTTGCCCGTGAAGCCAAAGGCATAAGCGGATTGCTGGATAAAATCATTAACTCGGCCATACAAACTTCGCGTACCGTGCGCGGCGAAACAAAAATAAGCTCTGGCACTGTTTCCCTGTCGTATGCAGCAGCCAAATACATCGTGAACAATGTAACAGACGCTGCCAATAAAAAGTATGTGTTGGTAGGCACAGGCAAAATAGGCAAGCATACCTGCATGCACCTGATGCAGCAATTGGGCACAAAAAATATTACCCTCATTAACCGCACTGCATCCAAGGCTACTGAAATAGCAGATGCATTGCAATTACAAACAGATACCTGGAACAACCTGGCACAACAGGTAAATGATGCTGATGTGGTAATAGTTGCTACTAATGCACCGGACAAGGTCATAACCTCCGGTATGTGTCAAGTAAACAAGCCTCGTGTGTTTATAGACCTTTCGGTACCTGCAAATATTGATGACAACGTAAAGAACATGGAAGGGAGCGTTCTTCTGGACGTAGACCTTTTATCCAAAATACAGGATGATAGCCTGAAAGCCCGCAAAGAAGACCTGCCATTGGCGCTATGCATTATAGATGCACAACTGGAGGAGTTCAGGCGCTGGTACAGCATACACAAGTACAACGAAGTACTGCGCCAGCTGGAAAACAAAATAGCACTGGAAGGCTTGCAACAGATACACAACATGTTTGCCGTAGAACCCGCACAAAAGAAACTGCTGCACGAAAACAGCGAAAGCATTTCTGAAAGGATAAAAAATGCATTTGCATTTCGCGTAAACGACCATGCACACGCCGACAATTACCTGGCCCTCCTGAATAATATTATAGAAACCCACCCTTCATTTTCGCTGAACTAAGATGGACAAGTTGCTGAGGATAGGAACGCGGGAGAGCAGGCTGGCATTGTTTCAGGCAGAAAAAGTAAAAACATTATTAGCAGAAAAGAATACTAAAAGTGTATTGCACCCGATAAAAAGCGAAGGCGATATTAACCTTACCGTTCCATTGTACGAATTGGGCGTACAGGGTATTTTTACCAAAACACTGGATATAGCTTTACTTAATAAAGACATTGACATAGCAGTACATTCGCTAAAAGACGTGCCAACGGCCCTGGCCAAGGGACTTTGCATAGCAGCCGTACTAAAACGCGATGCAGTAGAAGATGTATTGGTGCTGAACCCGTCTAAAACTCCTGAAGACCTTAAAAATGCCGATGCAGTGATTGCCACCAGCAGCCTGCGCCGCAAGGCACAATGGCTGAAGCGTTACCCGCAACACAGTATAGAATCTTTAAGGGGCAATGTAATTACGCGCCTGGCCAAAATAGAAGAGCACAACTGGCACGGTGCAATATTTGCCAAGGCAGGTCTTGAGCGCATTGATGCATTGCCCGAAAACTACATACAGCTCGACTGGATGATACCGGCACCTGCGCAGGGCGCTATAGCCGTGGTGTGCAGAGAAGATGACCTGCATATACGCGATATATTAGCAGCAATAAACGATGCAAGCACCGCGCTGTGTACCACCATAGAGCGCAACTTTATGCGTGCGCTGCATGCAGGCTGTACAGCACCTGTAGGTGCAGTTGCAAGAATAACCGGCAATAGCTTATCTTTGAAAGTAAACGTATGCTCAACCAATGGTCAGCAATGCGTGGAACTGGATCTGAGCTTCGAACCACACCAATATGGCACCGCCGGAGAATCAGCAGCAAATTCGATTTTAGGATTGGGTGCAGATAAAATCCTGGAATCATTACGAGCCAATAGTTAGCAATTGTGATGAAGATTCTGAGTACGAAACAACTGGCACCCTACCTTACGCAAAAATACGCAAACCCCTATACGAGCCTTCAGGCGGTGGATTTTATAGAAATCCAGCCGCTGCGTATTACCAAATCCAGCCTGGTAGAAATTGTGCTGGTTAAAGACTCGCATCTGATATTTACCAGCAGCAATGCGGTAAGCATTATCAGCAAGCTATTGGAAGATATTTATATACCCGAAAAAAGCGTGCAGATATGGTGTACCGAAGGCCGCACCGCGTTACTGGCACGGGAGAATTTTCCTAACCAATTGGTTTACACCGAAAGGAACTCTGAAGGGCTTGCCACATATATATCTACCAGGCATATACCGGGCAACTACTTTTACTTTTGTGGCGAAAAAAGGCTGGATACCCTGCCTGGCTTATTGACCAGGCATCATATTCCATTCAAGGAAATTATGTGCTACAACACCAGGTATACCCCGGTTAAAATAGAGGAGCCGTTCGATGCCGTGCTCTTCTTCAGCCCCAGCGGAGTAGAATCTTTTTTCAGCATGAATACGCTCAACAGCCATGTAATATGCTGTGCCATAGGCGAAACAACAGCGCGCAGCGTAAGTAAACACTGCAACAACAAACTGGTAATAGCAGACGAAAGCACTCCCGAATTCTTAATTACAAAGGTGATAGAAACCTACAAACAGGATAATAATGACACTACAAAATGACCTATTGCTGAAAGCCCTGAAAGGCGAAACAGTACAAAGGCCACCGGTATGGATGATGAGGCAGGCAGGCCGTTTCCTACCCGACTACATGAAGCTGAAAGAGAAGTATGATTTCTTTACCCGTGTGGAAACACCGGAGCTGGCAGCAGAAATTACCGTGATGCCTGTAAACCAGATTGGCGTAGATGCAGCTATCCTTTTCTCTGACATATTGGTAGTACCTCAAGCCATGGGCCTGCAGGTGCTGATGGAGGAACGCAAAGGCCCTTCGCTGCCCGACCCTATAAAAACAGTGGACGACCTGAAACGCATTTGCGTGCCGGATGTGCACGACAGGTTGCATTACGTAATGGGCGCTATTAAGGCTACCAAACAAAGCCTGAACGGCGCAGTGCCGCTTATCGGCTTTGCCGGCGCGCCATGGACACTACTATGCTATATGGTAGAAGGCAAGGGCAGCAAAACATTTGACCAGGCAAAGCAGTTCTGCTATACACAGCCGGAACTGGCACACACCCTGCTGCAAATGATAACCGACACTACTATAGCTTACCTGAAAGCGCAGGTTGAGGCAGGTGTTAACTGTGTGCAGGTTTTCGATAGCTGGGGCGGCTTGTTGGATAAAGAAGATTTTGCCAAATATTCACTGGCATATATAGACCAGATAGTAAAGGCGCTTCGTCCGCTTAGCCCTGTTACCGTATTTGCCAAAGGTGTATGGCATAGCCTTACAGAACTGGAGAACACCGGGGCCAGCGCACTAGGGCTGGATTGGGCAAACACCCCGGGCTTTGCCCGCGCCAACACCTGCAACATTACATTGCAGGGTAACTACGACCCGGCAAAGCTGTTGCAGTCACCCGCCAAAATAACAAAGGATGTGCACCAGATGATAGATGCATTTGGCGTGCAGCGCTACATTGTAAACCTGGGGCATGGCATATTGCCCAATGTACCCGTAGAAAACGGAAAAGCCTTTGTAGAAGCTGTAAAAAGCTATAAAGCCTAAACAGCATGAGCAGTATTAAGGAGCAGTTTACCGCATACATTCATCAATTGCAGAACGAAATCTGCAGCGCACTGGAAGCTGTGGATGGGTCAGCGCGCTTTCAGGAAGATAAATGGGAACGCCAAGAAGGTGGTGGCGGCATTACGCGCGTAATAGAGGATGGAGCGGTTTTCGAAAAAGGCGGTGTCAATACCTCGGTAGTGCATGGCAAGCTTCCCGAAGCTATGATGCAGAACCTGAGCGTAAGCAATGCCAATTTCTATGCCTGCGGCCTGTCGCTGGTGCTGCACCCATACAGCCCTATGGTGCCTACCGTACATGCCAATTTCAGGTACTTTGAGCTATACGATGAGCAGGGCAACATAGCCGATGCGTGGTTTGGCGGTGGTGCAGACCTTACACCATACTACCTTTTCGAAGAGGATGGGCAACACTTTCACCGTACCTTCAAAAACAGTTGCGACAAGCATGGCGCGCACTTTTACCCCGACTTCAAAAAGCACTGCGATAACTACTTTGTAAATAAGCACCGCAACAATGAGCGCCGCGGGCTGGGTGGAATATTTTTTGACTATTGCCGCGCCACGCAGGATTTTGACCTTACCCAATGGATGAAATTCACCATGGATATGGGCAACAGCTTTTTGCCTGCCTACCTGCCCATTGCCGAAAAGCGCAAACATTTGGAATACACGCCACAGCAAAAGGACTGGCAGCTCTACCGCCGCGGCAGATATGTGGAGTTTAACCTGATACACGACAGAGGAACCCTCTTCGGCCTTAAAACCAATGGTCGCATAGAGAGTATTTTAATGAGTTTGCCTCCTGTTGTTAAGTGGAAGTATAACTTTGCACCCGAACAGGATAGCGCAGAAGAAAAGCTGCTGCGCATTTTGCAACAACCCATAGAATGGGCATAACAGACACTATATGATATTACAGAACAGACCACGTATACTAAGAAAATCCAGCGCTGTACGCAGCCTTGTAGCCGAAACCATATTGCGCCCGTCGGACTTTATTATGCCATTGTTTTTGGTAGAAGGAAGTGGTGTAAAGGAGGAAATAGCCTCGCTGCCAAACTACTACCGAATGAGCCTTGATATAGCCCAGCAAGAGGTGAAAGAGCTATGGGGCATGGGACTGAAATCGGTATTGCTGTTTGTAAAAGTACCGGAACATAAAAAAGACAATGCAGGCGAAGAAGCGCTGAACCCTAACGGGCTGATGCAGCAAGCAATAAAGGCAATAAAAGACGTGTGCCCCGGCATGGTGGTAATGACCGATGTGGCACTGGATCCTTACTCCTCATTCGGGCACGATGGCATAGTAGAGCATAAAAAAATAGTGAACGATGCTACAGTAGAAGTGCTGGCTGCCATGAGCGTGAGCCACGCCGAAGCAGGGGCCGATTTTGTAGCGCCCAGCGATATGATGGACGGCCGCATAGGCGCCATACGCGAAGCGCTGGAAGAGAACTACTTTGTAAACACAGGCATTATGAGCTATGCCGCCAAGTATGCCTCTTGCTTTTATGGGCCATTCCGCGATGCGCTGGACAGCGCGCCGGGCTTTGGCGATAAAAAGACCTACCAGATGGATTACGCCAATGCGCGCGAAGCCATGCGCGAAGTAGAACTGGATGTGCTGGAAGGCGCGGATATAGTAATGGTGAAACCTGCCCTATCCTACCTGGACATAATAGCACAGACCAGGCAGCAGGTAAACATACCCGTAGCGGCCTACAGCGTAAGCGGCGAATATGCCATGATAAAAGCCGCGGCCAAAGCCGGCTTGCTAAACGAAGATGCTGCCATAGTAGAAACCCTGACCTCTATAAAACGCGCCGGCGCCGACCTTATCGCCACTTACTTTGCCAAAGACATTATAAAACTGATTTCATAAAATAAGGTACATGTATTCTAAAAGCGAAGCGCTGTTCAGCAGGGCCAAAAATGTAATCCCCGGTGGTGTAAACTCGCCTGTACGCGCTTTTAAAAGCGTGGGCGGCACACCCGTATTCCTGCAAAAGGCGGCAGGCGCTTACCTGTATGATGTGGATGGCAACAAGTATATTGACTACATCAACTCATGGGGCCCCATGATAATGGGCCATGCCTATGAGCCTGTGGTGAAAGCCATACAGGAATACGCAACGCACAGCACCAGCTTTGGCGCGCCTACAGAATTGGAAATAGACATAGCCGAATTGATAGTAGGCATGGTTCCGAACATAGAGCAGGTGCGCATGGTAAACTCGGGCACAGAAGCATGCATGACAGCCCTGAAGCTGGCACGCGGCTATACGGGCCGCAACAAGCTTATAAAGTTCGAGGGCAACTACCACGGCCACGCGGCACCTTTTCTGGTAAAGGCAGGCAGCGGACTTGCTACCCTGGGCATACAAAACTCCCCCGGCGTTACCGAAGGTTGCGCGCAGGATACCCTTACCGCGCCTTACAATGACCTTGCCGCGGTAGCGCAACTGGTGGCCGCGCATAAAAATGAGATAGCCGCCATAATACTAGA
>DLGO01000089.1 GCA_002482725.1 Bacteroidetes bacterium UBA7692
TCATAGTCCTTCATTTTAATCCTTACAATCATGATTCAGACAAAAAAAATCCGTGATTCCAAAGAACGTCCCAGGTCAATGACCCGCGCGCTAATATAAATCTGTACCCCTATCCGACTCTAGCAAAAAAGGCGGCAAAAGTGTTAAACGCTCCTATCTGCTTGAAAGTCAATGAATATGATAGGTGCAGAAAAAATGTGAAAGCAATCATTAGAAATTTACCTTAGCCACATGGATACAGCCCAATTTCTCACCGCCTACGCAGCAGCCCTGGCAAGCCAGGACTGGCAAAAAGTAGCTCCGCTCATTGATGATGATGCTTGCATTACCTTTAGCACCGGCGCAGTACATACAGGCATCGCCCAGATACAGCAAGCCTATGAGCGCAACTTTGCGCTCATAAAAAACGAGGAGTACATAATGAGCGATGTGCGCTGGCTGCACCAGGGCCATGATATGGCAGTTTATGTATTCAGCTTTAGTTGGCAAGGCATCATCAACGGAGAGCGCAGTAATGTCTCCGGACATGGCACCTCTGTTATCAGGCGCAGCAATGGAAACTGGAAATTGCTTACGGAGCATTTAGGGAAATGACCTGATAAACGGAGGATAGATTAAGATACAGAAATCAATTTTTATTAAAGCTCATTATTGTGGTGTCCATAAAATGACGCTTGAATATTTCTTGTTCTTTTATACTTCCTTTTTTGCTGAAGTAATACCGTGTAATTATAGAATCACAATCCAACACTTCTATTAATTTATTATTGATGCTGTCTGAGTTGGTTTCACACTCTACTGATACACTCTCAACTGTATAATTGTCAGTAAATTTTCCATAACTGATGTAAGTCCATCCGCCATCGCCGCAGGCTGCATCCAAAACTACAGATCCTAGCTGTTTGCCATTTTTACTGAATATATAATACGTCAAAAGGCTGCAATACGAATCATCCTGGCTTAGCAATACAAACTCTATAAAATTGGTATCCCGGTTCTCCTGCCATGCAAATAGGTATTCTGTGTTTGTGTCTTCATTACTGTATTGCCTTTTACCGTCCTGATGAATCAGGTAGAATACTCCACTATCCACTACATGGTACTTACCTGCCCTTTCTTCCCATGTGTAATTATCCAGTTCAAATTTGTCCAGATTATGATACTTGAATTTTGGCTTCAGGTCCGTAAGTGAAAGTTTATGGTCTTTAGGGCTTAGCGAGTTATTACATCCATAGGTAGTTACAATGAGCAAAACTAGACTGCAAATACTGGCTGAAAATAAATGTCGTTTCACAGGGTTACGCGTTTTTAAATAGTGAGTATTAAGTGTAAATATTACTTATCTTATTCAATACAGGAATCTCAATAAATGCCTAAAGTGATAATCCTTATTTTCAATTTTTTCTTTTTCTGCAATTCAACAATGGCTACGGCGTTATCCTTACACTGCCATAGGGTAATTTTATACTTTTTACCTTGAACTTTAGCCTGTTGCAATACTATAATATTAGTAGTAACGTATCTGCTGCTTCTATCACCTTGAGAAATTTCTTTTGTATATGTATCGCGGAATTTAACGTCTTCGTCGTTTACTTTCAGGTTGTTACATTTGAAAATATGGAACGTATCTACGAAAGTCAGAGAGTCCTTTATTTTACCTAGTATGAAATGGTTTCTGACGTCCTCATTGCTGAAAATGTTATCCAAATCTTCACAACTTAATTGTGATTTTCTTTGAGCTTGAATATTAAGAAGATAAAAGAAGAGTGGAAATAAGAAGATAAATTTGAACATAGTTAGTTGTTATTGTAGGGCAACTGTGAACTAGTATATTATTGGCACTCCATCCCTGCTCCGCGGAGGAAGCGATACTATAAATTCTTTAAAGACAGTTCTTAAAGATTCACCTCTTACCACTTCAGAATATATCTTTCTATCGTTTTTGAAGTTCTTCCATATAAATCTATACTGATCTTGAAAGCAAATGCATCGAATATAAAAGTCATCAAATGTCTCGCCAACAAAGCAAGCAAATTTATCAAAATTACGATTTGAATTAAGTTTCCTGTGATATTGAAGGGACTTGTAAATTATCTTCCGATCCTTTGTGAAAAACAATTCCTTTGAAAAATACCTGTCAGTATACAAAGCTGTTTTAAGGTCTCCTATTAATATACTGAAAACAGCATCTACTTTAATGTTTCCAATGACATTATTATTTAGCCATAAACAGTAGTTGCCATAATGATATTCTGTAATCGTATCATCAAACTTATACTCAATAGCTACATCACTCTTATTGCCTATTATCTTCATATTATTGATGCAATATACCAATATCCTTTTTGGTTGTTCGCAACCTAACAACCCCCATTTCCACCCCTCCACTTGGCGCTTTATCCCCTTTGTCGTAATCTTATCCTTTCAATTTCAAACAATCTCTACGGCAAATGCAGTTATTAGATACTAAATCACTTCAGCGGTTCAGGCGCAACAAAGCTGCTATGGCCGGCTTGTTTGTGGTGGTACTTTCGGCTTTGCTGGCTATATTCTGCTATGCTATTGCACCAGACAACTCACCCAGCGCCAACGACCAGATACTGGAGCTGGAAACGCATGAGCCAGGCTTCTCTACCCAATTCCTGAAAGTAAAGCGCCAGCGCGATGTAGAGAGTCACAACATCATCATGGGCCTGTGGGATGGGTTCGAGAAAGTGCACCAGTTGATACCTATCAACTCCTACAAGTTTGTGGGCGATTCATTAGAAGTGGAACTATATAAGGGCAAGCAGTTTGCCCACGAAACCAAGCGGTACAGTATTGCAGACTTGTTGCAGATGCCCGCAGGCACCCTGCAGATGAACGAAGTGTTCCGCAAAAAAGTGGAGGACGACCTGATAGTTAAAAAGAAGTTCTGGCTGGGCACCGACAAGTTTGGCCGCCATATTTTATCGCGATTGCTGATCGGTGTGCGCGTGTCGCTTTCGGTGGGCCTGATAGCGGTATTAATATCCCTGCTTATAGGCATTACACTGGGTGCGCTTGCAGGTTTCTTCCAGGGTTGGGTAGACTCATTCATCATGTGGGTCATCAATGTGTTCTGGAGCATACCTACACTGCTGCTGGCCATGGGCTTGTACATCAGCGCGGGCAGCCTGATAGAGAATAAGCTCGTAATGATATTCATAGCCGTGGGCCTCACCATGTGGGTAGAGGTAGCCAGGATAGTGCGTGGCCAGATAATGGTGATCCGCGAAATGGAATTTGTATCAGCCGCCAAAAGCCTTGGCTTCAGCAACATGCGCACCATCTTCCTGCACATATTGCCAAACGTAGCAGGTCCTGTTATTGTGGTGGCCTGCTCCAACTTTGCCAATGCCATATTGGTAGAAAGCGGCCTTAGCTACATCGGCCTGGGCATACAGCCACCTGCACCAAGCTGGGGCAGCATGCTGAATGAATACAAAGACTTCATCGACACCGACAAAGCCTACCTCGCCCTGTTCCCGGGCGTGGCCATCATGGTCCTGGTACTCGCCTTCAACCTAATAGGCAATGGCCTCCGCGATGCCCTCGACGTAAAAGGCAAGAGCGAATAGCTTCAATTATTGGTCCAGTGCTTGTCTGAATGTAAACTACACAACCAGCCCTTCACTATATCGACCCGGTGGACGTTGCTTACTTGGTGGCTCGAGCGATTGTGTGATTTTTCCGTTAATAAACTTTTCTGCATAACCCAATAACAAACTATGTGCAACCAATCCTTCACTATATCGACCCCTGCGCCTTATTTTCTTGGCTCGCGATGCGAAGCAGAAACCGGATCAATTCTGCACACGGAGCCAAGAACCATTGCTGAATTGTCGGCTAAAGTAACTGCGCAGATTTGTGCAGTTTCGGTTTCTG
>DLGO01000123.1:0-56451 GCA_002482725.1 Bacteroidetes bacterium UBA7692
TGTTGGCCAAACCCTGCGTGTGCCTTACCTTTCAAAGTTATTGAATTAATCTTCTGAATATGCATGGTGCCAAGACAAAAAGTAAGGCAAGAAAAAACTACATTGGCTAAACCCTGCGCGTGACATGTATTTCATTGTTATTGACTAATCTTCCGAACACCTGTGGCGGAGACACCCACCAACTCTCTTAAGCAATTTATTTCACTCTGTCTGACAGGAGAAAACAGCTTATGCTGTCGCAAAGTTGAAACAAGCGGTGCTTTTGACCTGAACTTGAGGCACAAATGGCCATTCCCCAATCAAAACTTTCCTTCCATAAAGAAGTTATTGAGCCTTCTCCTATCTTCCTCCTCCATCGCATCCAGCTCACCCGGCTCCAGTATCACATACTTCCTGTGGCCTTTGTACATCACCTCTATTTGCTCCTGCGGCTTCTTGGGCTTTTCATTATATTTCAGTATGGCCATTACAGCAGCCCTCCTGATGCTAAACGACGGCAACTGCTCCAGCTGCATCACCTCTCCTTTATAAAGCACCTGCTTTGTCTGCATGCACTGTGCCAGGGCCATGCGCGACAGCAGGTACATGCACTGGTCTGTATTCAGTATCCTGGCATCCATTATCTTTTCTGTAGCCTCCAATAGTGCCGCCTCCTGTTCCGGTGTTTTGCCCCGTTGTTGTCTGAAGTGCTCGTCTATTTTTTGGTGGGCTTCTTCCTCCGTTATTTTACGTTTAGGTCCCGTAGAAACCTGTCCCTCTGCTTTGGTACTGTTTTGTCCCTCTGCCCATGTACCGTTTTTGTCCCCGTTTTGTCCATGCATATCGCTGCCATCCGGCATGTTCAGGAACACAAATGTACCCACAGAGGAATACGGCTTTCCGGTAGCCATTTCTATTTTGGCTATCGCCATCCTGCGTTGAAACGTCTTGGTACTCAGCTGCCATTTCCTGCGAAACTTCCGCCAGATTGCCTTAATATCTATGCCACTTGTAATTCGTTTTTTCAGGAACTCTACCTGCTCCCTGTGTGCTGCTTTCATCGACTAAAGGGTTTTAGTTTTTTAATGAAAGGCAAACATAACAAAATAAATTAAATGACAAATGTATTTTACTTATTTTGTAAAATAACCGGTCTTGAGGCGGGTTGCGATTAAATCCGTAAGGGGCCTTGTAGGGGCAACCCTTGCGGTTGCCCTTGTAGAAGGATAGATCAGACCAAATCCCTTGTCTGCACTTTTTTACAACCTCATCTGATATCGCTTTCACAAATCCAAACGATGTATTTTGTAGGGGCGAACTGCGTTCGCCCTTGGGAACAGATAGGCCAAAACTAAATATCCCGCCCTCCCCCTGCATTACAACCCCATCGGGGGTTACGCCTTGTAGCCGCTCCTCCATAAAAAAAGGCCGGTTCTATGAACCGGCCTCTGCAATTTTTCTCAAATGGGTTTAGCGTTGAATATTAAACTTACCTGAATAAAGCATATTGCCTGCATCAGAAACCTTAATGTAATAAATACCGGGAATCAATGCCCTGGTATCCATCGTAGCGCGTTTGCCATCCATCTGTATGTTTTGCTGTTTTACTATCCTGCCCAGGTTATCGTATATAATCACCGTCATCACTTGTTCCGTGGTTATATTGCTGAGCAGTGTCAGGCGCTCGCTTGCAGGATTGGGAAAGGTAGATAGCCTGATGCCATCAATTCCTTTACCCGTTGCATTTGCACCTGTTTGCTTTTCCGCTATTGCAGCTGTTGCACAACGCTCAATATCACTATAAAAAGTATCTCTTACAAGCGAAAGCATGCTACGTGAGCGGAATACGGCATCGCCACCCTCCAGCGGGCATTGCGCTGCCAGGTATTCCAGATCTTTCAGCTGTGCATCGGTAAATTCATACTTCTCTGCAGCTATTGTTTCCAGATAAATGCTGTTCAGCAGTTTCTGGTTTTTCTCTATCCGCAGTTCCGCAGCTATCTGCTCATTGACAGGTGTCAGCTGGCTTAGTTTACTTACCCTGCTTTGGCCCATGCGTTGTCTCAATTGCCCCATCGAAGTATTCACAGTATTCATGCGCTGCAGTATCCCTGATTTTGCATCTCTCCAGGCCTTCAATGCTGCTACGTTCGATTGGTCGCTTATCATAGAGTCTATGGCTATCTGTTTTGCAGTTAGCAATTCCTTTTCGGCGGCAAGGCTTATGAATGATGCGCGGTTCTCCGGCTCAGGCTGCAATGCCTCGTTCTTCATTCTTTCGGCGTTGCTCAACGCACCAAGTGGAGTGGTGCTCTGCTGCTGCACAAATGCACTTGCCTCTGTGTCCTGTTCCACAAGCCCTGGGATGCTTTTCAGCCTGTCGAATACCACACGCTCATTCTGCCATTTAAGCGATTCTTCAAAGTCCGTAAACTTCAGCTTGTCATTCATTACAGACCTTTCCGATTCGCTTATCTCCTGGCCTTGTTCTTTTTTGAACCCTGCTCCGTATACTACAGAGTTGCACTGGTATGGATTGCCGGTAGAGGAAAGGAACCAACCGGACGTAGGAAAAACAGTAGCTACCGCCGGGGCCCAGTATGGGGCCGCAGGGCCTTTTACAAATATGCCATTGGGGCTGCTGTTGTCGTTACGGGCTGCATTGCCTCCCGTGTAGCTGCCAAACCAATGCATGCCATTGCTCACAGTAGCACTGCCCTGTGCCTGCAGTGTGGCCGGGTTGCTTACATGGAAACCATAAGTATGTGTGTTCATTACCGTGCCGCTAAAGGTAGAATTAAGGCATGTGCCAAACAGCTTTATTCCACCATATAGCCGGAAAGTCGAATCGCAGCTGAACCTGCCATCAGAGCCACTATATGCTATGGCTATAGGGGCCTGTCCCAAAAAGGCCATATTACTGGTAGCAGGGCTTACGCCGTTTGCACCTCCTGCTGCATTCAGAAATCCATCTATGGCATGGCAGCCGGAGTAGAATATACCGTATAGGTGCGATGCCGGGTTTTTCAGGATCACGGTGTTGCTGTAAACGGTATAACTGCTGAAAAGACCTGCTATTCCTGTACAGGCGTTCAGGTATATCCCCAACCAGGTGTTCCCCGTTATGGATATATTATTATTATGTATCGTTGCGTATTGTACAGGGGGATTATTTTGTTCCTGCACACTTACAGCTGCTATCCCTCCCGTATTGCCGATAATGTTTGTACTGATATCCATAATGTTCACAGGATCATTATTGGTGAGCATCAGGGTGCCGGCAGAAGTGGTGAAGTTGTTGCTGTTTATCCTTATCGTACCATACTTTGCACCCGAAAGTGTTATGCCGGTACCCATATTAGAAAAACAGTTATTAGCCACATCCAGATTCATGCCGCTCGCCACAATTCCATTGTCGCACAGCTCAAAGGAAGGGATACAGCTGCCATTCAGGTTAAAGCCAAGGCCTCTTTGGTATAACCCCTTCGAAGGGTAAAACTGTCCGTTCGTATAGATTGTCACATTCGATGAGCAATGGATAGCGTTGCCCTGTTGCCCGTTAAAATTATACCCGTATGCGTTTATATGGTCAAAGGATGAGTTAACGATATTCAGGTCGCAGTCTTTAGATACTATGCCATTGGCTATACCCCTGAAATAGTTCCTTTGGAATCCCGCTGCCGTGGTTCCTACACCCAGGGAGTTCCATCCTTCTATGTGTATGCCTGCCCAGGTCCTTCTATTGGACAATGGCAAGGAAGGTAGCGGTGGTTGCTGCGGGGAACTGGTCATGCCCGAGTAATGGTATTTCATATTTCCCAGACTCAGAAAGCTATTGCCGGATATCGGAAGGGTCAGTACCAGATTTGGAGCCGGCCATGATTGCTGGGGAAGATACAAGCCCACAAAACACTCGTTGAACAGGTTGTGTATCAGGCTAAGTTTGCTTAGGTCATTTGCCTTCACCCCGTATAGGGCATCGTTTATAACACAATTATCCAGTACCAGTTCTCCCTCTGGTGAAGAGAACGGTATTTGCCCTGCTACCGTTATTCCTCTCCACATCAGTGAGCATGAATTGAAGTTGACGTAGTAAGCGCTGAATTTTACACTGCTGTTTACATTTACCGATGATCCGGGTGTACAGTAGGCATTACTTGTTACTAGGGATGATGTGTTGCCCAGCACATAATCAATGTCTACAGCAAATGAACCTGCAATTACAAAGGTCTGGCCCGTATTGGTCGAATTTGCAGTACCCGTACCAGGTAGCAGCATACCTTGTGCTATGGCTTTTGATACGGTAGGAATATTTACATCCGAACCTACTACGTAATGGGTATACACCGTCAGCGCAGCCGTAGAGGACACAGCGCCGCATGTGCTGCCCGTGTATTGTGCGGTAGCAGTGCTGCTCACTGCTGCCGACTGGTAGTTGCAGGGTGCCACTACAGGGAAGCTCAGATTAGGTTTTACCGTAAAGGAATATTGCTGGCAATATGGATTGTTTGGTGTTCCGCCCGCCAGGGTTATTGTCCTGCTCATGATTTGCCCGCTTTGTGTAAATCCGTTCAGGGTATATACATTGAATCCCGTTGGCACCGTATCCGTAAGTGTTACCGTTTGGGCAATCGGAGATCGATTACATACCTCAAAGAAATAGGTGAATACCTCACCGTTCACAGGGGTAATGGTGCTGGCTGTCTTTATAAGCGAAATGGCAGGGGCAACAGGGGTTATGGTGGTCAGGTTCTGTGGGTTGCTTCCCGTTACGCATGCCCCGGCCAAAGCAGGCGTCAGGCTTATGTTGTACGAGGTGCCTGCAAATACCAGGTTCTGGTCCATGCTCAGCGATGTTGTAAGCGTCACACATGGATTGCCGGAGGTAAGTGCATTGGCAGCTATGGTGTACAGCCCCGAGCTGTTAAAGCTTCCGCCAACAACGGCAAATCCCGCAGGTAGTCCCAGTTGCAATGGAATAGCATTGGCATTTGTAGCTTGCCCCGGAGCCAGGCACACGGTATAGGTTATCTGTACGCTTGTGTTAGTGCAGACAGGTGCGGGCACCACCGTCGATGCTATAGTTATTGCAGATGCGGTATTCACCAGCTTCAGCTCAAAATTATCGAACAGGGCTATCTTGCTGAAACTGTTAGGCTGCGTACCCGGCACCAGGCTTAGTACCAGGTCGGTTATGGTAGATGTGGGATTCATGGTTATGCTGTATGGCTTCCACACTGGGGTATCTATGTTTGCAGATGTGCCCAGGTTTACTGCCGTGAATCCACAGGTAGACACAGTGCCATCCAGCTTCGTTGTTTGACTGATGGGGCAGGGCGGCATATCATCGCCATGAACCCTTAGGTTGGCAGGTAAGCAGCCTGCTGTAGCGCCACCCGGTCCGCTTGCCATAAACGACAATATATACTGGCTTCCTGCTACCATTGGTGAGTTAAGGTGAAAGGTAAATGACTCCACATTCGATGGATGGCCACCTGCCATCAGGTACTGGTTGCCTCCATTAGCAGCCGGATTGCGTATTGGCACACTGCCCATGCAGCCATAGTTCCACGACGTTACTGCGGTGGGCACTCCTGTTACTACGTCCAGGTACTTAGTGCTTGTTCCATTGTACTCAAACAACTTTGGCGTATTACTGTTTACACCCAACACGTCCAGATCTGCCCACGATGCCTCAAAGTTGGATGCTTCAAAGTCTCCGTTGCATATCATATTGCACAGGCCCGGTGCAGCGCATTGCGGCAAGGCCGGAGCGGCCACCTGTATGAAGGCAAATGTCAGGTTGCCAAGTACCGTGCTGCCCATGCAGCGGGGGTAGTAGCCTATCACCGCTGTCCCTGTGAAATTGGCCGATGGGTTAAAGGTCAATATTCCACCCGCATCAGTAAGTGTTCCTGCCAATGGGGTATATAGCCTGGGTAGTACTACACTGGCGGCTATTGTCAGGTTTGTCCCGTTATTGTCCACGTCGTTAAACAGCAATGAAGGGTGCGTTATCGTTATGGTCTGATCAAAGGCTGTTGTAAAATTATCCGTGTACCCAGTGGCAATACATGCTCCGCTGCAATCTGCAAAATTGCTCTGCACAAATGGCTCTGCGCTGGCCGAAAGACTTGCCGCATCACCGTATGTGGCATTGCCACCGCTTATCCTCATCCGGTAGCCCAGGTCGCATAGCGAGCGCACCTCGGCCAGGTTCGGATGCCGCTTGGTAAATGCCGGCCCCTGCCCGTAGCATGGGTTCATTACATAGTCGCTGGCAGGCAAAGCGTATGCTGGTCCGCAGCTACTGCCACTTGCGAAGTCGCAGCCAAAATGGTTAAGGTTAGTACCATTGCTCCATGCCGCCTGGGTAAATACGGTTTGGTTAACCAGGCTTGGGCCATTAAAATTGAAAGCCTGGCTGTTGTTGCAGCCGATGCCACTCAATCCGCCTATGGCCGCCCAGTTGTCAGGCGATGTAAATGAAATCAGAGGGGTGGTATTCAATCGCAGATAAGTATCATAGCGGGAAAATATATCACTGCCCAGTTTAGATGAGCTGTTTGCCGCAATCAGCGAGTTGAAGCCGAGGCAATGAATAGCTTCGTGCAGCACCGCTGTGTATAGGTCGGTAATACCGCTTGGGCTGGCTGCATCCAGGTTCAGGTTCCATGCAGTGCCCGCACCAAAATTAAATGCCAGCATTCCATGGTATTTAAATGGCCCGGCAGATGGCATGTAAGCAGCCGGCAGTCCTGAATATGAATTGGCGCCACCGCGTATGGTTTTCCATACTTCATTATCCAGCACCACATTGTTGAGCCCATTGGGCAGTACATAAAAAGAGGAGTTGAGTCCATCCACTCCTGCGGGCCAGGGGCCTATGCTATCCGTATAGCTGGTGTTCGATAGTACGCGTATATTGGTACGCCCATTATTGGCGCCCCCTTTTACATCATGCAGCAGGTTGCTTATGTCGCGGAACACCTGGCATACAACAGCTTGCCGCAGTTGCCCGATGGTGCTTCCGCCCGAGGCTGTGCAATCATCAAAACCCTTTCCGTTCGATGTCCTGGCATCTTCAAAGTGAAGCGTAAAAAGGCCTGCAACGCAATTGTCAGGACTACAGCTGCTCCGCGTGGCACGCGATTTTGTTTCTACAATATCACGTGCCGAAAATTCATTGCCATATTGGTCTACGATTTTAAAGGGCGGTGGCGCCTCTCCGCTTTTGTGAAGCGGAATTGTGCGTTTTATGGTATGTTCGACGCAGGCAGAGCGCTGCGAAAACGAACATAGCGATGTCATGACAAGGCATACGAATAGCAGCCTCGTCATCAAGGTTTTTCTTTTGTTCATGACAAATTTTTGAATGTTAATAAGCTAAGACAGGTTAATATCTGGTCGATCAAAAAAGCATTCCGGTGGTACCATCCGAAAAAGGATTTACATAATCGCCTTTCGTTATCTGTAGAGGCTTGATTTACATTTGCAGTTGCACAATGGGTAAGCTCACCTCATGTTTCAAAACTGAAGGATGGCCGTGTACGCCTAGGCTGCCAATCTGTTCAGCCTGCTCAATATTTTTTACTAATGAAATTTATTCTTTGGCTGACAGGCAGAACTATGCGCATGAAGAGCATCCGGAAAACACCGCTCGCTCACCGCTATTTCAAAATATTTGCCTTGTTAATTTTACATTGAGGAACAGATTAACCAATCACTATTACAGCAATTAGAAAATCAATACCAGCTATCTTTTTATACTTGTTTTATAACCCTGTTGCAGTACCTATATCTTTCTGACGTGCCTTTCAAATCAAGATAAAAAATTTCACTACAAATAAACTCTTCTTCATAAATCCCCATATTGCATTCCACAACTCCCCATGCTCAACACCTTCCATACATTCCTGCAATCCTTCGGTACTATCGGCGAAGCCGAAGCAGCCCTGCTGGCTGCCAAATGCACCGTAGTGAAATACCACAAGGGCGACTTTTTTGTGCGCGAAGGTGAGGTATGCAGCCGCATAGGCTTTCTGGTTTCAGGTATAGCGCGCGTCTATCACCTGGCAAATGACCGCGAGTACACCTCATACTTCAACATCACCCCGCGCAACAGGCTCGTATCCTCTTTCGAAAGCTTCCTTACTGGCAAGCCCTCCCGCGAGAGCATCCATTTCCTCGACGAAGCTGAGCTGGTGGTCATCGACCGCGAATCTCTGCTGCAGCTATATAGCCAATCGCCCGTGTTTCAGGAGATGGGCCGCAAAATGGCCGAGTACAACTACATACTGGCTATGGAGCGCATCTACTCCCTGCAGCACGACACCGCACAGGCACGCTACTCCAAGCTGCTGCACATTTACCCCGACCTCATGAATCAGGTGCCGCACCACTACATAGCCTCTTACCTCGGCCTTACACCCGAGTCGCTCAGCCGCATACGCAAGGAGCTCATGCGCTAAATCTTACCATACATCAATGCACAGCCTTTTCGCACATGGCATCTTTGCCACATAATATTTAAGCCATGGCTATTCGCAACAAATACCTCATCCTTACCCTGCTTACTGCAGCTTATGCCCTGTCGTTTATGGACAGGTACGTAATGAACCTGCTGCTGGAAGATGTAAAGAAAGATTTTCAACTATCCGAGCTGCAGGCGGGCTTGCTGGCAGGCGCAGGCTTCGCAGTGCTGTATGCGCTTATGGCATTGCCCATGGGCATCATGGCCGACCGCAAGGGCCGCGCGCAACTGGCCTCTGCAGGCGTTGCTGTCTGGAGTGTTATGACCATGTGCTGCGGCCTGGCAGGCAACTTCTTCCAGATGTTGCTGGGCCGCCTGGGCGTAGGTGTGGGCGAGGCCGCGCTTACCCCCGCAGCCTACCCCATTATCAAAAACATATTCCCCGACCGCAAGCTATCTACCGCATTGGGCATCTATGCTTCCGGCATTTACCTTGGCTCAGGACTTGCCTACTGGTTGGGTGGCAAAGCGCTCAGCTATATCCGTGAGTCGGGCATTCACCATCAGCTTTCATTCATTCAGTTCGACTGGCAGCTGGTGTTCCTTCTTTTCGGCCTGCCGGGTTTGCTCATTGCCGCACTACTGCTATTGGTTAAGCTACCTGCTACAGATGGTGCGGCAAAACAGGCACCTGACTTCGCAGCCTTCAAACAGTTTATCGCCCTGCACAACTACAGCTACCTGAAACTTGCCCTGGCCAGCTCTCTTTTCAATGTTGCCGTCTATGCCGCCGGTGTTTGGTTGCCTGCTTATTTGCAGCGGGTGCATCACCTGTCCGTTATCGAAAGCGGCGGTATACTCGGTGCCGCTATGATTTTTGTAGCACCCATCGGTGCTATAGCCGGTGGCCTGCTGGGCGACCGTGCTGCGCTCCGCAGCGGTATCACCGGCAGGATTCATGCTATAGAGGTTTCCCTACTGCTTATCATCATTTGCTTTGTGCTTTTGGGTATAGATATTCCGGGCACATTCCGCTATGCGCCTCTGTTTGGCTTGTGTTTATTGCTGGGCGCACCGGTAGCCATTACTGCCGCCATTATTCAGCAAATGACCCCCGAAAACCTCCGCAGCACCTCTACCGCATTCCTGCTGATGTTGCAAAATCTCATCGGCATGAGCCTCGGCCCCGCACTCGTTGCCCTGCTTACACAGTACGTTTTCAAAAACAATTTGGCTGTAGGATTGTCTATATCTGTGACAGGAGTAGTATTCTGCACCCTGGCACTGGTTTCCTTTACCCGGACTAAAAGAATATTGAAATGAGCATCTTAGTGATGAAACAAAAGTGGCTTGAAATGGCTGGTATGTATACCGACAAGGGCCTCGAGCTATGGGACGATATCATACGCAAGTACGATGGCTCCAACAGGCACTACCATACCATGCAGCACTTGTGGGACATGCACATACTGCTGAATGAATACTACAAGGGCGAAATTCCTTTCACCACGCTCATAGCCATGTACTACCACGACTTCGAGTACAACACCCTGCGAAACGACAACGAGAAAAGAAGCGCCTATCATGCTGAAACTATACTCAAATCCTGGAACGCGGACCCGGCCCTCGTGCAGCAGATCTCCGGCATGATACAGGCTACAGCTACACACGAAGGCAATAAAGAGGATGTAGAAACAAGCATATTCCTGGATGCCGACATGGCTGTTCTCGGTTTCGACTCATGGCTATACAAAGAGTATACTAAACAAGTACGGGCCGAGTTTAATGCCTACCCCGACTGTATGTTCAACCGCGGAAGGCGCAAATTCCTGCAAGAAGTGCTGCAGCGGGAATATATTTTCAATACCCCGTTTTTCAGGTCTCAGTTCGAGGAGCAGGCGCGTATCAATCTTCAGAACGAACTAAAATCCCTGTCATGAAAATCGCCATCTATCCATTCTCTGCCGACCCCATTACCTACGGCCACATAGATATTATTGAGCGCGCTGCTCATACCTTCGACCGGGTCATTGCGGCCATCGGCATCAATCCCACCAAGGAATATCTTTTTACCAAAGAGGAACGCCTGCAAATGGCCACCAAAGCCCTGCAGCACCTGCCCAATGTAGTAGTAGATACCTATGATGGCCTACTGGCAGACTTTGCCCGCACGGCAGGCACCAATGTCATCATACGCGGCGTGCGCAATACCAATGACTTCAACTACGAGTGGATGATCTATCAGATAAATGAATCCATAGACGACAAAATGGAAACCTTCTTTATGCCCTGCAAAAAGAACAAGGAATCCATCAGCTCTTCCAAAGCCAAAGAAGTCTGGCAAAACAAAGGTGACCTCTCGGCCCTTGTGCCAATCCCTGTCATCGAAATGTTCAATAGCCGACGGGCCTGACCTTATACTATTCCAGGCACTATTTTATATGGCACGACCGCGCAGTATTTATCCCAGTCCTTAGTGTATTTGTTCCGACACTTGGTATCATCCCTGAATGCCCGGTGCGTTAGCAGCACCGTCAGGAACACCACATAAAAGAACGGGGAGAAAAAGTCGAACCCTGTAGCGCAGCTCCAGAAAAAAGCAGCAAGTATTTCCGGCACATAGTGGAAGTGCCTCGCTATGCCCCAAAAACCGGAAGCCAGCAGCAGGTTTGTTTTCTGCTCACCTTTCTCAGTTATGTACGATGCTTTTATCAGCACAGGAGCCTTGCCCCACACAGTAGTTTCGCCATTGGTTTCGCGCACAGTTTGTCTTTGGTAGTCTGCCCAGTAGTTTATCCATATAGAGGCAAGCCCCAAAACAAAAATCACTATAGCTGCAATCAGGCTAAGCCCTACCGGGTGATTCACCATAAACATTACCGGCGAAGTATACACCGCAGGCACCCACACCAGGCAACCCCAGCAGATGTAGTAACCGGCGCGGTCTACTTGTATATCCATAGAGCGCATGTACCCGCTCTCCCATATAAAGAATTTGAAGAGGTAAATAACGATAAGGGCTGCAGAAATAATGATGCTCCAGTCAGCTACCCCGGAAAGCTCATACTGCGCAAAGGCAAATGAAGTAACGCTGATAGCCCAGCCCGTCATGCCAAACCTGCAGTTGGTAAACTGCTTTATATCCCAACCCAATACGCGCGGGTATAGTTCCGTACCCCAGTAGTAGTCAAAAACAAAATTACCCGTGTGCGAGTTGTCGCTGCTCGATGGAGCAAAGCGGCCTTTCAGGTATAGTACCAAACAAAAGGTAAGCGCAGTAAAATTCAATGCACCCAGCAAGTCGCCGAAGTTGTGGTATATAATGCCCGCAGGGAACCATTTAAGCACTACAGAGCACAAAAAAAACAGCACAAAAGTAAGCACATACGATAGCAATCCGTTGTCTTTGTACTCCGGCAAATTACCTTGTGCGGTCAGTGTGCCATTATATTTTTTGCCGGGCAGCAGCTTCATCATGGCCAGTTGCAGCACAGCAAAGATCCCGATCATTTTCCACGCAATAGCGGAGCCGAAAAAGCGCGATATCCAAACTTCATTTATCAGGGTAAAAGGCCCCTTCACCAATAGCTCATCCCACAGCGCCAGAAATGACCCGTTCAGTTCGGCATTGGTATGCCACAACAGCATGGCAAAAGGTGGTGTTACAACTACCAGAAAAAGTGGAACCAAAGTCCTGTTCAAAAAATTATTTCCGGTCGTTGCCCAGCCTGACATATCGCGTGTTTTATCCTTTCCCAACATCGGGATTTGCCGAAAATAAAAAAATATACAAAGGCAGCAAGTAAAAGAACTCTGGCGCAGACCTATGGGCAAAAAAAAGAGGGAGCGTTTGCTCCCCCTTTTTTTTATCTGATGATTGTCAGTGTTCCGTGATAATCATTGTTGCTATGGTTATCTACCCACACATACTTGGCCACATAAACATATACTCCCGGGTCTACCAGATTGCCCTGGAAACGTCCGTCCCACAAGAAGTTCACATCATTTGCCTGGTATACCAAGGTTCCCCACCTGTCAAATACCTGTACTTCAAATTGCTTTACTGCCTGGTTATTGCCGAAGCCTTGCCAGAAGTCGTTTCTTCCGTCATTGTTTGGCGAGAAGGAGTTTGGTATAAACACCGTATAGTCAGGTATTACAGTTGCTACAAATTCAATCTTACCTATACAGCCATCAGCGGTGGTCACCGTTACACTATATGGTGTAGTAATAGTAGCCTGAAACACAGGGTCTGCGCAATCTGAGCAGCTAAGTGCAGTAACAGGGCTCCAGCTATAGCTAAGCGTTCCCGACTTATTCGTATTCACATTCAATTGCAGCGGCACACCAATAGATGTAGTTGCCGGCACGGGGTCTATTGTTACTATTACAGAGTCGGGCTCTGTTATCGTAGCAGTGGTTACATCCGAGCATCCGTTGCCGTCTGTTACAGTTACGGCATAGTTACCTGCCCTCAGGTTAACAAATGCCCCTGAGCTGTTTACAGTTGCCGAATCCAGCGCAAAAGAATATGCAGGGGAGCCACCTGCGGTAGAAACTGTTATCGTTCCGTTTGTAGCGCCATAGCACAACACATCCGTAGCTATAGATGAAGCCAGTAGTTCCAGCGGCTCTGTTACGGTTGTAGTCGTAGTAGCTGTACATGAATTAATATCCGTAACGGTAATGCTGTACTGCCCTGCTAGCAATTGTACAAAGTCACCTGTAGGCGAGTTATAAGTACTCAACCCGTCACTGGCTACATAGCTGAAGGTTGGCGTACCACCTGTTGGTGTGGTAGCAATGCTTCCGTCTGCCACGCCAAAGCATGAGGCATTGGTAGGCGTAGCCACTATGCTAAGCGCTGCCGGCTCTGCCAATACTACTGTTATTGGCTTGGTACATGAATTCTGGTCTGTTACATAAATATTGTAAGTACCCGCACTCAGCGAGCTTGCATTGTCCGATGAGCTTACGTTAGGCGTCCATGAATAAGTATAGGTACCGGTGCCGCCTGTAGCAGATACGGTTATGCTTCCTGTCGATGCGCCATTGCAGTTTACATCCGTATGTGTTTCCTGTAGCACTATCTCTGTAGGTTGGTTTATGGTAAAGGTTGCTGTTTGCTTACATCCATTAGAGGCAGTAGTAGTAGTTGTATAGGTTCCTGCAGGCAGGGCAGCCGTTTGTGTGGTAGCCGTGCTGTTGCTGTAGGCGTAGGTAAATGGTGCGATGCCGTCTGTAGGGTTAGCTGTCACACTGCCGTTTCCACCAAAGCAGGTTGCATCTGTCGCAGTTACCTGCAAAGGCACTGCCGCAGGTTCTCCCACGACAGACGAAACATTAGCAGTACAGCCATTAGCGTCAGTTACGGTTACGGTGTATGTTCCCGCGCCCACAGTTCTGTTTGCGGTAGTTGCACCATCGCTCCATGCGTATGTATATGGCCCTGTGCCGCCTGTTACTGTAGTCGTTATAGTACCATCCAATGCTCCCGCGCAGGTAGCATCGGTATGCGCTTCTGTTATGGCCAACACGGCAGGCTCAGTTATCACTTCGCTTACCGGGGCGCTACATCCATTGGCATCTGTCAGGTTGCCTGCGTAGGTGTTTGGTGCCAGTCCTCCTATAGTATTGGTACCTGCCGGCACCGGATTGCCCAAGAAGCTATATGGCGCTGTGCCACCTGCTACTGTCAGGGTTATTGTTCCATTGCTTAGTCCGTTGCAGGTTACATTAGTATGGCTGGTGGTAGCAGTCAGTACTGCCGGCTCAGCTATTACTACACTTATTGATTTAGTACAGGTATTGGCATCTGTCACAGTTAGTATGTAAGTGGTTGCCGCAAGGCCTGTCCTGTCTTCTGTATTTGCCGGGCCATCGCTCCATGCAAATGTATATGGTATAGATCCTCCTGCTGTGGTCACATCTATGCTTCCTGTGCTGTTGCCATTACAGTCTGCATCTACATGGGTTTCCGAAAGCAGTATCTCTGCCGGTTGCGTCAGCGTAGCCGAAGTAGTAGCGGTGCAGTTCCTTGCATCCGTTACCGTCAGGTCATACGTGCCTGCGCCTATTCCCGTGCGGTTTTGCGTTACTACAGCATCATTCCACAGGTATGTATTTGGTGCAGTACCTCCGGCTATTGTTACTGTTATACTTCCGTCTGTAGTACCAAAGCAGCTCGCATTGGTATGCGTTTCAGATGCAGTAAAAGGTGCAGGCTCTGTTATCGTTTCGCTTAGCGGAACTGTACATCCATTGCCATCAGTCAGGTTACCTGCATAAGTGTTAGGTGCCAATCCACCCACTGTGTTTGTACCAACTGGTACAGGATTACCAAGGAAGGTGTATGGTGCAGTTCCACCTGCTACGGTTATGGTTATCGTACCATCGCTTTGTCCGTTGCAGGTTACATCTGTATGGCTGGTAGTGGCAGTCAATACTACAGGCTCATTTATTGCTACGCTTATTGTTTTGGTACAGTTGTTATTATCTGTAGTAGTAAGTATATAAGTTGCGGCTGTTAAGCCTGTGATATCTTCTGTTGTAGCGCCATTTGTCCATAGGTAAGTGTATGGCCCTGTGCCACCCCCTGTAGTCACATCTATGCTCCCGGTACTGTTCCCATTACAGTCTACATTCTGGTGCGTTTCAGAAACCAGCAATTCTGTTGGCTCTGTTAATGTTACTGATACAGTTCCTGTACATCCGTTTGCATCAGTTAGCGTTAGGCTGTAAGCTCCCGCACCTATGTTGGTTCTGTCTTGTGTAGTCACACCATCGCTCCACAGATATGTAAATGGCGCTGTACCGCCTGTTACCGACACCGTTATACTGCCGTCCGTGCCGCCAAAGCATTTAGGGTTGCTATGTACTTCTGTAACGCCTATAGCTACCGGCTCTATTATCGTTTCAGTAACTGTATCCATACAGCCATTAGCATCAGTTACTACACCACCATAAGTACCAGGGGCAAGGTTAGGTATTATGATCGTTCCCGGCGGTACAGGGTTTCCCTGATAAGTATATGGACGTGTACCTCCGGCTATATCTATAGTTATAGTTCCATCATTTTTCCCGTTGCAGGTTACGTCTGTATGTGATGTAGTAGCTACCAAAGCAGAATCCGGCCCGGTCAAAGGCACCGTATCGCCTACTGTCCTGAAACAACCGTTCGCATCTGTTACAGTATAGCCATACAACCCAGGTGACAATCCTGTAGGATTATTGCCTGTATATCCACCCTGGCTCCATTGGTAGGTATATCCCGGCACTCCGCCGGATGTAGTAACCGTATAGCTACCACCTGTTGAACCAAAGCATTGGATATTCTGCTTTGTAAATGAGGTGGTAAGCGCAGGGAATGTGGTTATAGTTGCGCTGGATGTAGCAGTACAGTTATTCCTGTCCGTAACGGTAATAGTATAGGTTCCTGCTAGCAGTCCTGTTATCCCTGAGTCTGTTTTTAAAGTATTCCATTCGTACCTGTATGGAGCAAAACCGCCTGATACTATTGCGGTGGCATTTCCTTTGCCCGAGTTGAAACAACTATCATTATTAGCCACTGTACTTACCACAAGGGATGGCACACCGCTTATGTTTCCCGTAGCTGTTGAGGTACAGGCATCGGCGTCTGTTACCGTTACGGTTATAGAACCGGGAGCCAGATTGTTTACCACCGGTGCATTCGGTTGCCCACCGCTCCATGCATAACTGAAAGGGTTTGCCCCGCCTGATGTAATAGAAGCAATAGCCTGTCCGTTATTATTGCCGGAGCAGGATATACCTGTTGTAGTGAGGCTTACTGCCAGTGGTGCAGAAGGTCCCGTTATGGTTACCGTGCCCGAAAATGTATGGCTGGGATCTGAATCGGTATAAGTATAGCCATAAGTACCCGCAGCCAGATTGTTTACTGTTGGGCCCGAACCTGTACCCGCAGGTGTCCAGGTAATATTGGAATTGGTCGCTCCACTTGTTACAGTTACTGTAACTGTTGCGGATCCATCATTCTTACCAAAACAGCTGACATTTGTCTTCGTTACAGATGAAGTAATGCCACATGGCAGCTGCAATACAGTTTCTTTGTACTGTAACAATGCGGTACATCCGTTTGCATCCCTGAAATCCACAATAAATGTAGCAGGGCCAAGACCGGTGGCGGTAGCCCCTCCTGGTGGCGGGCCCCATGTTATACCCTGGTAGGGAGGTACACCACCGCTTATTACCACTGTGGCAGTGCCATCATTCTGTCCGCAGCTGGCATCGGTATGCGAGGTAGTGGCTGATAATGCTGTTGGCTGGGTAAGTGTATATTGGCCCGAGGTATAGCATATACCGTCTGTAACATCTACAAAGTAGGTGCCTGCCCCAAGCCCTATCCTTATGCTGTCAAAAGTTGGTGGTGCATCTGCCCACGAAAATTTATAAGGACCAAAGCCTCCTGTATGCGCTAAGCCTACAGAACCTGTAGTGGCACCGTTACATAGCGGATTGGTTACTGTCGGCGTCAACACAATAGGATTTGCAATTTGCACAACCCTGGTAGCCGTTTTACTGCACCCGTTATTATCCAATATGGTTAATGAGGTGGTATAAGTGCCGCCTGTTGTATATACATGTTTTGGATTGGCATTGGCAAAGGTAGGGTTATTGATTACTTGTGTAGTACCATCACCGAAATCCCATGTAAGGCTGGCAAACTGGTTTAGCGGAGAATTATAGCAGGGGTCAACAAACTGAAACCCTACAGTATCTCCAACACACCTTTTACCATTATCTGTATCGTCAGTATACTCTACTAACAGTTCATACTTAAAGTTGTCATAAGTACAGTCAGATTGAGAAAAATTGTAGAATCCGAAACGGCCCGGCTTGAAACATCCCGACTGGTCAAAAACAAGGTTTCCATCTATAAAAATCATCGCCCTTGCATAAGTAAGGCGCAATTCAAAATCATGGTAATTATTCCATTGCCAGCCCGCACCACCAAACCTGTTCTGTACTACTGTAAATTCAGGGGTATTTGTATGGTCGTCAAATGTAGCCTGATAACCGCTTGGAGGTATCAAACCATTTACCCTGCATAAAGACATTCCTTTTGGTGCGTTTCCCTGTGCCTTTTGCTTCCAGTCAAAAAGCCAGCAATCGAAATTGTCTGATGGGCCTATAGGATCCAAAAAACTGAATACAAAACCCATCCAGTCATCATCTGTATCACTTGACTTAAAGCTACCTGTGATCCTAACATTCATTATATCAAAAGGTGAAATGAAAAATGCAGGATTACCGTTAGTACTTTGATACACCTGTAGCCCCCCATTTCTTACAGACCAGTCTCCATTGGCCGGCTGGCCACCTTCTGTCCATGTGCTAAAGTTGACATTCTGGCACTGCCCATATCCGGCCGTAGCAGAAATCGCAAAAAGAAATACAGCGAGGAAAATTTTCTTCATAAAAAAATACAAGTTCTGATTGATTATAGAATAGCCAAACTAAGCAATTTTGTATAATATAAGTCTTTATTTATAGAAATAAGGTTGCATTTGCATTTATTGACCCAATTCCTGTGCTCTTTTTAGGGCAGATTCCATGCCCTTTCCTATGGAATTGTTGATACCATCCCCTTTAAAAATTTTTAGGGCCGCCTCTGTGGTTCCACCCTTGGAAGCCACCCTCTTTATCCACTCCCCGCAAGATAGGTCGCTAGAGTTCTGCAAATGAACCGCGCCTAGAAATGTCTGGCTCACAAGCAGTTCGGCTTCATGCTTCTCGAATCCCATTTTTTGTGCCGATTCTATCATCGAGTTCATAAAGTAGTACACATAAGCCGGGCCACTACCCGACACAGCTGTAGCAGCATCTATCATACTTTCCTTTTCTGCATATATCGACTTGCCTGTAGAATTTATCAGGTTCTGCACCGCAAACAGCTCCTCCTTGGTTATCGCTTCCGATGATGTAAAAACGGTAAGGCCCATACCCACCTGAGATGGCAGATTGGGCATCGAGCGTATTATTTTCTCTATCCCAAGGCTATCCTGAATACGGCTTATGGTAATGCCGGCCATTATTGATACTACAATTTGCCTGCTTTTCAAAAATGGCTTTATAGCATCTGCAAGCCCTTGAAAATCCTGTGGTTTTACGGCTAGTATTATTACATCGCAACCATCTATAAAGGCTCCCGGCTCGTTATATGTGTTCTCTTTTAAAATTCCTGCTACCGCGCCTTCTGCATACCCTTTTCTATCTAATATATACAAATCAGCACTTTTTACATTGTGCGAAGCCAAAAGCGACTTTGCATACGTTTTGCCCATATTGCCCAGGCCGGCAAGCAGAATTTTCATACAATTACGGATACCCGTTCTATTTATTGAAGCAGGCAAATATACTAATACAATGTGTCTTCATCGTTAACACTATACACCAGGGCATGTATAGTAAAAATGATTCTATCCCTGATAGGCTGTTTATAATGCTATACTCTCCACCCGATTTTTCACTTTATTCACCACATGTTATCTCCCTGGCTTATACTCGGTTTTGTGGCGCTCTATTTTGCAGCACTGTTATTGATTGGCTGGATAACCACGCGCACCTCCGACAACGATTCGTATTTCCTCGGCAACAATCAGTCTCCCTGGTATGCCGTGGCCTTTGGCATGATTGGCGATTCGCTCAGCGGGGTTACCTATATTTCTGTACCGGGTGCTGTGGGCTCAGCTAAGTTCAGCTACCTTCAATTAGTGATGGGTTATGTAGCGGGCTATTTTATCATCGGTAAAATCCTGCTACCACTCTATTACAAAATGCAGCTTACCTCTATATATACTTACCTCGAAGAGCGCATAGGATTAAAAGCGCAAAAAACAGGCGCATTCTTCTTTCTCATATCCCGCTTACTAGGTGCTGCCGCGCGCCTTTGGCTGGCTGTGAGTGTACTACAGTTGTTTGTCTTCGATGCACTGGGTGTTCCCTTTGCCGTTAGTGTTCTGGTCATTATTGTCTTAATGCTGATATATACCTATCGTGGCGGCATCAAGACACTGGTATGGACAGATACCTTCCAGTCATCTTTTCTGCTCATGGGTGTCATACTTTCCATTGTAGCCATTGCCTCCCAGCTGGATTTCGGGTTCTTCGACCTGATAAGCGCGGTGAAAAATTCGCCCGACACACAGGTATTTTTCTGGGATCCATTACCAAAAAATTATTTCTTCAAGCAGTTCTTTGCAGGGGTATTTATTGCCGTGGCCATGACCGGTCTCGACCAGAATATGATGCAGAAAAACCTGAGCTGCCCCAACCTCGCAGACGGTCAAAAGAATGTTTACTGGTTTGGCATAGTGCAATTTTGTGTCAATGCCCTCTTTCTCTCGCTTGGTGCCTTGCTGTATGTATATGCTACTACCAAGGGTATTGCCCTGCCTGTAAACCCCGAAACAGGCAAAGTTATTACCGACAAAGTATTCCCTTTCCTTGCCCTGGGGCATCTCGGCACCTTTGCCGCCATGATATTTGTAGTAGGGCTTACGGCTGCCACTTTCAATAGTGCAGATTCGGTGCTTACCACGCTAACTACCTCTTTCTATATAGATATTTTGAAGGTGGATAAAACCAACCAAAGCGAAGCACAAAAGACAAGGCTCCGCCACATCATTCATATATCCTTTGCAGTGTTGCTGCTACTGGTAATCCTTATATTTCAGGTAGTAAATGATAAAGCAGTAATAGATACCGTGCTGCTGATAGCGGGCTATACCTACGGTCCCTTGCTCGGCTTGTTTGCCTTCGGTATCCTTACAAAGCGCGTAGCAAGCGATATATGGGTTCCACTAATTTGTGTACTGGCCCCTGTTTTATGCTATTTGCTCAACATGCAGGTGCCAAAGTGGTTCAATGGCTACCAGATTGGCAACGAGTTGCTTATCATCAATGGGGCTATCACTTTTGCCGGGCTGATACTCATCAGTAAAAGAAACGCTTTTAAAACAGCGAATTAACAGTATAGCGGCCCCAAGCCGTTTGTTTACAAAAGAATTACACAAATAATTAAGCCCGTTTTGTGCTATTGGGCAAAACATTGAAAATTAACTAAAACCTTTATTTCTCATAGTGCCACGAATTCCTATTTTTGTAACTTTTAAAGAATAAAAGTTTTAACTCAATCAAAGGTAGTCCGAATGAAAACTGTAGGCATTAAGAGTGCATCAACATCACTGGAAGTTCTTGGAATTAAAAACACGGCAACACAATACTGGAATCTTTCTCCGGAGGAGCTGATTGAGGAAACAATAAAAAGAGGGCAAGGCGTATTGAACGATACAGGCGCTTTGTCGGTAGACACAGGCGAGTTCACCGGTCGTTCCCCTAAAGACAAATTCATAGTAAAAGACAGCTATACCGATGCCTGCATCGACTGGGGCGGATTCAATAACCCTATATCAACCGAAACTTTCGACAACCTTTATAACAAAGTAGTAGCTTACTACGAGGGCAAAGACCTTTTTGTACGCGACGTGTTTGCATGTGCACACGAAGACTATAAACTGAAAGTGCGCGTAGTAACAGAAACACCATGGGCAAACATGTTTGCCAACAACATGTTCCTGCGCCCTACAGCTGAAGAGCTGAAAGGTATAGACACTACCGACTGGGTAATTCTACAGGCACCAAGCCTGCATGCCGCAGGTGCTGCAGATGGCATCCGCCAGCACAACTTCTCTATACTTAACTTTACCAAAAAAGTAGCCTTGATAGGTGGTTCTGCCTACACAGGCGAAATCAAGAAAGGCATATTCACGGTATTGAACTGCGTATTGCCGCACGAGCATAAAGTATTGGCTATGCACTGCTCTGCTAACGTGGGCAAAGAAGGCGATGTAGCCCTTTTCTTCGGATTGAGCGGTACAGGTAAAACTACCCTGAGCGCAGACCCTAACCGTCCGTTGATAGGTGACGACGAGCACGGCTGGACAAACGATGCAGTGTTCAACTTCGAAGGTGGTTGCTATGCAAAAACAATAGACCTGAGCGCAGAAAAAGAACCGGATATCTTCCGTGCTATCAAGCATGGTGCTATATTGGAGAATATCACATTCTACGACGGCACACGCACAGTAGACTATAAGAGCGCTGCGCGTACCGAGAACACACGTGTATCATATCCGATTCACTTTATAGACAACGCCCTGGAGAAATCTGTAGCCGGCACACCTAAAAACATATTCTTCCTTACCTACGATGCCTTTGGTGTATTGCCTCCGATATCTCAGTTGACAGTAGGTCAGGCGATGTACTACTTCATATCGGGCTTTACTTCTAAGGTAGCCGGAACAGAAGTTGGTGTTACAGAGCCTCAAACTACTTTCAGTGCTTGCTTTGGTGCGGCATTCCTGCCTTTGCACCCTACCAAATACGCTGACTTATTGGGTAGCAAATTGCAAAGCAACCCTGACATCAAAGTTTGGTTGCTGAACACAGGCTACACAGGTGGCGCCTACGGCACCGGCAAGCGTATGAGCCTGCCGCACACACGTGCTTTGATAACTGCGGCCCTTACAGGCAAGCTGAACGATGTGAAATTTGAAACACACCCTGTGTTTGGATTGAGCATGCCAACAGCCTGCGAAGGTGTACCGGCAGAAGTATTGAACCCGCGCAACACTTGGCCTAGTAAAGAAGCTTACGATGCTAAAGCAAATGAACTGGCACAGGCATTCAACGACAACTTCAAAAAGTTTGAAGCAAAAGCAAGCGACGACATGAAAGCAGCAGCGCCTAAAGTATTGGTAAACCAATAAGCATAGCTGTTACAAGGAAATAAAAAAGCGGTCAACTGGATTTCAGTTGACCGCTTTTTGTTTGAGGCAATATCTGCCTAAGCGTCTATATTTCTATTTAAGCTTTCGTTTCAAATAGTAGGAAACTAAAGGATGATTACCGTATATAGAAATTACCTCCCATCCGTCTATGGTCATTTTTTGTACTCTTGACAAAAGAGGTGTTATGTTGCTATTACCCAATGATCCTCTGAACTCTGCTTTGTCAAATTTGATCTCTTCAAAATCTCCGTTACTACTTGAAATCTCTATTACTTGATAACTTGACGCGCGGTACAAGGAAATAGCAGCAAACTCATACTTATCCTGAGCCTTCAGTTCTATAGTGCTAAAGCAGGCAAGCGTTATCGTAAGCAATAAAAGCTGCAGGTATCTCATGTGGTTTATTCTGTAATGGTTAAAATCAATTCGTTTTTTTCTTCATAAAGAAGAACAGGCTATTGGCATACTGTGTTTCCATTTGCCCGTTTACCACTTCCCAACCTTCGGCTGTCATGGTCTTTATATAGTTCAGCACCGGGTTGGCGTTCATATCACCTACCAGCTCAGCTTTGTCTACTTTTATTTCTACATAGTCTGCCCCACCCTTAGATATGAATATAGAAGCGCTCTTGCCTATCAGTTGGTAGCGCACTACGGCATATTCGTATTTATCCTGCGCCATCAGGCTTACAGAGGCAACAAATACAAACAAGGCAGTAAGGTATAGCGACTTAATTTTTTTCATGCTGATTTTTCATTTAGCGTATTATGTAACGTGGCTTCCGGGTAAAACATTGGCTAGGGCTTGTTCTTACTTTCCTGAAACTCTTTCCACGACTTCTTTTTATAAATATCTTCCCCGTAAAAGTGTACAATATCATTCATAAAGGCGGGCGAAATATAGCTTGGCACGGCATCTATCAGGTTGCGCTCTTCATCTAGCAGCACCATGCTTGGCAGCACAAAATTGTTGCGGCACAGGGCTACTGCCAGTTGGTGAAAGGGCTGCTGTGGCGTGCTCAGGTTTTGGAACGTCGTTTCCTTGAACCGTATCGTATCGCGCAGCTCGGGGTTAAAGTCTACCAGGTCAAATTTCTCGGCTATGAATTTCGCATTCAGGCTATCGGTAAATCCGGTGCGCTTCATCACCTTGCAGCTATTGCACCACTCCGTATTTATCAGCACTATGGTTTTTTTCTTGCTGATGTTTTTGTTGTTCAGCGCGGCTACCGGCTGTTGCCATATCCGTTTCATAGTTTCATCTATGGTTGGGTCGCTGTTCGCCTTTTCGTATTGTGTTTTAAAATCTTCGTACCCACAATTCTTGGAAACATTTTCCAACACATATACCAATAGTGGCTGTATCTTCTGCTCGTCCAGCGCACCTGCCGCCAGCATGTTAAAGGCAAACTCGTTTTTATTCTTGTCGTACCCGTTCAGGAAGAGCGTAGTTGGGTACATCATTTTGCCCTGCATCAGCTTTACTGCCAGGTTATGCGCAGCGCGCGGAGCTGTGGCAGACGATGGGCCGTATTTTACACCCAGGTATTCTATAGTGTCTTTGCTTTCACCATTGAACTTGGCCGCGTAAAAATTATTGTTGATGTACTGTGCTATATCGGGATTGGCGTAGGTAGTGCGCATCATGTGCTTGCACCAGCCGCACCAGTCGGTATAGAAGTCCAGGATAATCGGCTTGGGCTGGGTTTTGCTTTTCTCCAGCGCCTCGCTCAGACTTATCCATTTTACCAGGCTGCCTTCGGCATCGGGCTGCTGCGCACACAGGTAGACACCGGGCGTCATCAGCAAAAACAGCAACAGGGAATGAAGCGATCGTTTCATATCAACAAATGTATGAAATCGTAAGCGATGGAGAAACCCCATTATAATTTGTTTTAAAAACCATACAACATTTTATAAAACAGGACAATGGGCTTGCAAGCATTGCGAAACAATGTAGTTTAGCAACACAATTAACACCGAGCGATACATGATAGTATTAGTTATAGCCCTTGTTTACATGATAGGCATCCGCATAGGCACCTATTTCGTTTTTAAGCAAAATGGCATTGAACCCTGGAAAGCATTTGTACCTGTGATATGCAGCAACGAATGGCAAAAGCTGATAGGCAAACCGCAGTGGTGGACATGGATGCTCTTCATCCCCGGTGTTAACCTGTTCTATATATCATCCCAGCTTACCGACCTTAGCACTGCATATGGCCGCTTCCGCTTCCACGAGCATGTAGCAGCAGTGCTACTGGCGCCTGTATACCTTTGGTGGTTGAGCACACAAAAGTTCCGTGGACTGGAAAACGTAAAAGTAGTTCGTGGCCGCTTCCGCGAGTGGGCAGATGCCATCGTGTTTGCGGTAGTAGCTGCATGGCTTATACGAACCTTTATAGCAGAGGCATACACTATACCTACGGGCTCTATGGAAAAGACTTTACTGATCGGCGATTTCCTGTTTGTAAGCAAGATGCACTATGGCGCGCGTGTACCTATGACACCGCTGGCTATTCCTTTCTTTCACCATACCATACCGGGGCTTAATATCAATGCCTATTCAGAGCTTTTGAAGCTCCCTTACATGAAGCTGCCATCGTTCCAGCACATCAAGCGAAACGACATGGTGGTATTCAACTTCCCCGCAGGCGATACGGTTACCAAAGAATTTGAAAGCGCCCAGCCATACTACGATCTGGTGCGCAGCAGTAGCCGCGAGGCGGTGTGGCAGCAATACAAGGTAATAACGCGCCCCGTAGATAAGCGCGAGAATTATATTAAACGCTGCGTTGGTTTGCCTGGCGATAAATTGGAAGTGCGCGAAGGTGTGCTTTTCATCAACGACAAGCCTGCTTATCGCCCCGAGCGCCTGAATACTCCCTACCTGCTTATTGTAAATCCTAATATAGCGCTAACAAAAGAGGAGGAGAAAGAGTTTGGCTTACAAATAGCAGACCAACTGGCACCGGACCATTTTGTCGTGCTGATGACCAAGCCGGATGTAGAGCGCTTTAGAGGGCACTCTATAGTAAAATCTATAGAGCCATGGACGCGCGACAAGAATGAAAACCTGGGCGCTGTATTATACCCTAACAGCGCAAAATACTCGCACGGAAACATAGACTTCTACGGACCTATCAACATACCAAAAAAAGGCTTGAGCATACCTTTAAATGACTCTACGTATACCTTCTACGAGCGTTGCATACGTGTGTACGAAGGCAACAATGTGGTACGCGAAGGCGACAAGTTCATCATCAATGGCAAGGAGCAAACGAGCTTTACATTTGCTCTGGACTACTACTGGATGATGGGCGACAACCGCCACGGATCATTAGACTCTCGTTTTTGGGGCTTTGTACCGCACGACCATGTGGTGGGCAAGCCGGTAATGGTGTGGTTGTCTATGAGTCCTGATGCCCGTTTCCCTATGAACATCCGTTGGGACAGGATTGTGTCTTTTGTTAGCCGCGACGGTATATCACGTTCTTATNNATGGGCGACAACCGCCACAACTCACAGGACAGCCGCTTTTGGGGATTTGTACCCGAAGACCACATCGTAGGCAAGGCATGGTTTATATGGCTAAGCCTTGACTACAACGAAAGTGGACTGAACAAAATGCGCTGGAATAGGCTTTTCACCGGTATCCACGGCAAGTGGGCACCAAAGGAGAAAGAGTTTCAGGAGTAACCTTATAACATTGCGCGGAAATCCTATTTTCGCGCCTCGCTGCCCAAGTGGCGAAATTGGTAGACGTGCCATCTTGAGGGGGTGGTGTCCGCAAGGATGTGCGAGTTCGAATCTCGTCTTGGGCACAATAAATAAAGAGCGGGGAGTGAAGGGCCAAAAGCGCTGCACTCCCCGTTTTCATTTGATCCTTATCTTGCTTTTATAAAATCTTTGTCATGGATACCAACACTACCTCCACCTACGAAATCCTTTCCACCCGCATATTCAATGTGCCACGACCACGCCTGTTCCACACATGGAGCGACCCAAGCCAGCTACAGCGCTGGTGGGGGCCAAATGGTTTTACCAATACTTTTAATGAGTTCAATTTTACAGAGGGCGGCACCTGGGAGTTTGTAATGCATGGGCCCGATAGCGCTAACTACAACAACGAAAGCAGGTTTATAAGCATAAAAGAGAACGAGGAAATAATTTTCGACCATATCAGCAATCCGAAGTTTCAGGTAGTGGCCACCTTTACCGATGAGGATGGCGGCACACGCCTTACTTTCCGCATGCTGTTCGATTCAGAAGAAATATATAACTATGTGAAGCCTGTTGCCGTAAGTGCCAATGAGGAAAACTTCGATAGGCTAGAGGCGGTATTGTTCAAAACCGGCATATAAATTCCCTCACTTCTTATACATTTGAACCAACAACAGCAATACAATGAAAGAGATCAGCGTTCAGGAGCTTAAGCAGATAATCGACAACAAAGAGGATTTCCAACTGATAGATGTGCGTGAGCCACATGAATACGAAATATGCAACCTGGGTGCGCCGCTAATCCCAATGAACGAGGTGCCGGATAATCTGGACAAAATAAGCAAGGACAAAAAGCTGGTAATACACTGCAGGAGCGGCGCGCGCTCAGGCAGGATTGTTGAGTACCTGGAACAGGCTGGCTATACCAACGCACATAATCTGAAAGGCGGCATATTGGAGTGGGCAGACAAGATCGACCCAACCATGCCTAAATACTAAAAAGGTTACGCTACAGCTACTGCCTCTAGCTTTTCCTTCAGGTACTTAGCTGTAAGTGATTCTTTTACTTGCAATATTCCACGGGGTTCACCCTGGTACAGCAGCATTCCGCCTTCTGTACCACCTTCAGGACCCAGGTCTATAAGCCAGTCCGCACATTTTATCACGTCCATATTGTGCTCTATCACAATGATGCTGTGTCCCGCTTCTATCAGTTGCTGGAATGCAAAAAGCAGCTTGCTGATATCGTGGAAGTGCAGGCCTGTAGTAGGCTCATCAAATATGAATAGTATCGGATTGTTGGCCGCTCCTTTTTGCAGGAACGATGCCAGTTTCACGCGTTGAGCTTCACCACCGCTCAGGGTGCTGCTACTCTGGCCAAGCTTCACATAGCCCAAGCCAACATCGCGCAATGGTCGTAGTCTTTGTATCACATCGCGCTGCTCTTTAAAGAAGTCCATCGCCTCATCTATGCTCAGCTCCAGCACATCATATATGTTCTTGCCATTGTACTGTACTTCCAGCACATCTTCTTTAAATTTTCGTCCGTTGCAGGCTTCGCAGCGCAGGTGCACATCTGCCAAAAACTGCATCTCTACTACTACCTCACCATCGCCTTTGCATGTTTCGCAGCGCCCACCCTCCACGTTAAACGAGAAGATAGCAGGCTGGTATCCGCGCAGCTTGCTGAGAGGTTGCTTGGAGTATAGGTCACGTATACCATCATAGGCTTTTACATAAGTTACAGGATTGCTCCTGCTGCTCCTGCCAAGCGGGTTCTGGTCTATCAGCTCCACCTGTGTTATGCGCGACAGGTCGCCGGTTATTTCCTTGTGCGCTCCCGGCTGCTCTCCACCGCCATCAAAGCGCTGCATCAATGCAGGGTATAGTATTTTCTTTATAAGGGTAGTTTTACCCGAGCCGCTTACGCCACTTACCACTGTCAGGCAGTTCAGCGGAAAACGTGCATCCACATTTTTCAGGTTGTGTTGCGATGCGCCTTTTACTTCTATCCAGTTGGTCGGGTTGCGTACTTTTTCCGGCACCGCTATGCTCAGTTCATTACGCAGATATTTTCCCGTCAGTGTATCGCCACTGCTTATCAGCGAAGCAGTATTGCCACTGAACATCACCTCTCCGCCAAGACGGCCTGCTTCCGGCCCCATATCCACTATATGGTCGCAGCTTTTCATGATGTCTTCATCATGCTCCACCACTACCACCGTATTGCCCAGGTCGCGCAGGTTCTTTAATACCTGTATCAGTCTTTCTGTATCATGCTGGTGCAGCCCTATGCTCGGCTCATCCAGTATATACAGTGAGCTGGTCAGGTTGCTGCCCAGGCTGCGCGTCAGGTTTATCCTTTGTGTTTCGCCACCGCTCAGTGTGTTCGATATGCGGTTTAGTGCCAGGTAGCCAAGGCCAACCTGCATCATGGTATGCACGCGACTCCTTACCTCAGTAAGTATTCGCGTGGCTATTTTCTCTTCATTTGCTGTTAGCGTAAGCCCATCTACTACTTCTTGCAGGTTCTTTACCGGCATCATCATCAGCTCGCCTATGTTGCGGCCATTTATCTTTACATAAGATGCATCTTTCCTTATCCTCGACCCTTTGCAATCAGGGCAGGTAGTACGGCCACGGTAGCGGCTCAGCATCACTCGGTATTGTATCTTATAGCTTTTCTCTTCCAGGTACTGGAAGAAATAAGTAAGTCCCTGGAAGTACTTATTGCCATCCCACAGCAGCTGCTTTTCTTCCGCAGAAAGATCCTTATAAGAGCGGTGTATAGGGAAGTCGAAGTATATACCCTTCTTGATCAAGGGCTCCAGCCATTCGCTCATTTTCTCACCCTTCCATGGCGCTATCGCACTCTCATACACGCTCAGGTTTTTATCTGGGAAAATAAGGTCTTCATCCAACCCCATTACTGTACCAAAGCCCTCACAGGTCTTGCACGCGCCATAAGGGTTGTTGAAATTGAAAAGATTAGGTGTAGGCATTTCAAAGCTCATGCCATCCGCTTCAAACTTATCGTTGAACAAAGCACGCTTGGCCTTCTTGTTAGTTTCACTTACAGGTATCTCCACTATGCACTCACCACTTCCTTCGTTAAAGGCCGTTTGTATGGAATCCGCCACGCGTGATTGCAGCTCTTCATCATGCGCCTTTACCACGATACGGTCCACCAAAACTTCTACAAACTGGCCTATGCTTTTCAGCATTGGCTTGCTCTCCAGCGCGTCTTCTATTTTCACTATTTCACCGGCAACATTTACCCGGGTAAAACCTTTTTGCAATAGCAGCTTCAGTTCATCTTCCGCTTTGTTCTTTGCCTTAATGATAAAAAGTATATAGACACGGCTGCCTTCTTCCTGCCCGAAGATGTAATCCACTACATCGCGCACTTCATGCTTGCCCACCTTTTCGCCACTTATAGGTGAGTAGGTAGTACCTACACGTGCAAACAATAGGCGCAAGTAATCATATATCTCTGTCAGCGAGCCCACAGTCGACCTTGTAGTACGGGTGCTTACCTTTTGCTCTATAGCTATTGCCGGGCTAAGCCCTTTGATATAATCCAGGTCTGGCTTATCCATCCTGCTCAGGTACTGGCGCGCATAGCTGGACAGGGACTCTACATAGCGGCGCTGCCCTTCGGCGTATAGCGTATCTATAGTCAGGGACGATTTTCCCGATCCGCTCACACCTGTTACTACAATAAATTTATTTTTTGGCAATTCGACGTCAACGTTCTTCAAATTATGAACTCTGGCGCCTTTTATAAAAATTGAGCGGGGCTCTAAAACTTTTTTTGGAATTTCCCGTAAAGTTTTATTATATTCGTTGGACATAGTTAATACAAAAGCTTAAACAGCAAACATAACCTATTCGACACACGTCTACCTACCAATTATACTTTTTATAGAATAGTTTTTCCTCGTTAGTAATTTATTGTGTTTTCAGAACGGAGTTTTAGCCTTCGGATTGCGGTAATGCGTATTATTTCACATTACTTGTCATTTCAGCGGCATCCCTGTTCTCAGCACCCAATACATTTCTTACAACTATTTATCCATCAAAAAAAGTTCATCTATAGCGAATACGTCTACTTCAAATTGTTTCATCACAACTAAAAACGAAACACGTATGTACGCAAAAAATGCAAGCGACCAGCAGTTGTTACAAATGTACAATGCAGGAAATGAAAACGCCCTTGAAGCGCTTATCCAGCGCTATAAAGACAAGGTGTACACCTCGATCTTTGTTATGGTGAGGGATACTTATCTTGCAGAGGATATTTTCCAGGAAGTATTTATCAAAGTCGTAGACCTTTTGCGCAAAGGCAAATACGACGAACAGGGCAAATTTGCTCCCTGGGTACTCCGTATTGCGCACAATATGTGCATCGACCATTTCCGCCGGGTGAAAAGTGCACCGGGTGTTACCATTACTACAAGTGCTGGTGAAGATATATTCAAGTTTCTGGGCGGTGAAGAAGACACTCCTAAAGAGGCTTTCTATGATGTAGAAAGAAAAGAAGAGCGCCTGAAGCTATTGATAGACCAACTGCCTGAAGAACAGCGCGAAGTGTTGGTGCTAAGGCATTTCCACAAGTTTTCGTATAAAGAGATTGCCGAAATGAATGGCGCTTGCTTAAGCACTAATCTGGGCAGGATGCGCTATGCTATCATCAACCTGCGCAGGTTGATAGAAATGCAGAAAGTATCTGTAAGATAAGCCAAAGGCAAACTTTCATTTGGTTAAATAAGGGCATCGCGAGCAATCGTTTTGCCCTTTTTTGACTTTAGTAGAAGGCTAATTAAGAATCTCTGCTATTTTCATGCGCTGAAATCTTATCGTAGTTATAGCGTATGAAACAGCTTCCAATAATATACTTACTCATCATATCCTTGCTTGCAGGGTTTTCTTCCCTTGCACAGCAGAAAGTATACCTTACCCATGCTACAGTGCATGTAGGCAACGGCACTCTGCTAAACGATGCCACAGTAGCCATCGATAGCGGTAAAATAGTGCTGGTGCAGCAAAGCCCATCCTTCAAGACCGATGAAACCATGGGCAAGGTAATAGACTGCACAGGCAAGCACATATATCCGGGTCTGATAGCCCTGAATACCTACCTGGGATTGAGCGAAGTGGAAGCCGTTCGTGCTACAAATGACATGGCCGAGCAAGGTGGCTTTAACCCAAATGCCCGCACTATCATCGCCTACAATGCAGAGTCTAAAGTAATACCAACCGTTCGCAGCAATGGCATCCTGTACACACAGATATGCCCGCAGGGCAACCGCATCTCCGGCACTTCTGCCGTAGTGCAGCTGGATGCATGGAACTGGGAAGATGCCGCCGTGAAAAAAGAAGATGGCATCTGGCTCAACTGGCCTTCCCAATTTCGCATGAAGGGATGGTGGGGCGACCCGCAAGGCTATGAGCCAAACAAAGACTACGATAAGCAGGTACAGGAAATCAAAACCTACTTTGCCGAAGCGCAAGCGTACAAAGGCGAAACCGTAGACAAAAAGAACCTGCGCTTTGAAGCCATGAAAAGCGTGGTGTCGGGCACCCAAAATCTCTACGTACGCGCCTGGTATGTTCAGGAGCTGTTGCATGCCATAGCCTTTGCCGAGGAGTTCAAGCTGAAGCTGGTAATCGTTGGCGGGCAGGATAGCTACCGCATTGCCGACATATTGGCACAGAAGAAAATCCCGGTTATCCTTGATCGCTTGCACGAGCTGCCATTACACGATGACGACGATGTAAACCAGCCATACAAAACACCTTCTATCCTGCAAAAAGCGGGTGTACAATTTGCCTTGAGCATGGAGGGTTTCTGGCAGGTGCGCAACCTGCCTTTTGTAGCAGGCACGGCAACAGCTTATGGCCTTACCAAAGAAGAAGCCCTTGCCGCAATCACTTCAAGCCCTGCTGCTATTTTAGGCATAGAGGATAAGGCAGGGACTATAGAGGTCGGCAAAAGCGCCAGTCTTATCGTATCCTCCGGCGATGTACTCGATATGCGCACCAGCAACATAGAGCAGGCTTTCATAAATGGCCGTCCGGTAGACCTGAACAACAAACAGAAGGACCTCTACAACAAGTACAAGCAGAAATACGGCCTGTAATTAACAGAAAAGCATTGACTAAAGCCATATACCTCATAAGCCACTACACTTTTAGGGGGTAAATTTTATCTTCGCCACAAAGGATTCCTGAATGAGTGAAGTAGTTAATAGCAAAGTGCAGAAGTTATCTTTTGAAGAGTTTCAGAAAAGCGTTTTAGAAGATTATAAAATAGGTTGTACCAGCCGCGAAATGAGTTTGCTTGGCCGTCGCGAAGTGCTTTCCGGCAAAGCCAAATTCGGCATCTTTGGCGATGGTAAGGAAGTAGCACAGATAGCCTTGGCAAAGAGTTTCAAAAAAGGCGACTGGCGCAGTGGTTACTACCGCGACCAAACCTGGATGCTCGCTCTCGGTGAACTAACTCCCGAGCAGTTCTTTGCACAGCTATATGCCAACCCCGACCCTATGCAGGACCCGTTCAGCTCCGGCAGGCAAATGAACTCCCACTTCGCTACTCCTTTTACCGATAATAATGGCGATTGGATAGACCTTACCGACCGCTACAACTCTACCGCCGACGCATCTCCTACCGCAGGCCAGATGCCGCGCTCCCTGGGTGTAGCGCTTGCTTCCAAAGTATACAGGACCAATCCCGAACTGCAGAAAGGTTTCGAAAACTTCTCTCAGCAAGGCAACGAAATCAGCTTCGTATCCATTGGCGATGCCAGCACCAGCGAGGGCCTTTTCTGGGAAACAGTAAATGCCGCAGGGGTACTACAGGTGCCGCTTGCCATCAGCGTTTGGGACGATGGCTATGGCATATCCGTATCCAAAAAATACCAGACAACCAAAGAGAGCATCAGCGAAGTCCTAAGCGGTTTTGCCACCAACGAAAAGGGCGAGGGCATAGACATCTATATTTGCGAAGGCTGGAACTACGCCAAGCTCATTCAACTATACAAAGAAGGGACAGAGAGCATGCGCAAGTCGCACCGCCCCGCACTCTTTCATATCATAGAGGTTACCCAGCCGCAGGGCCACAGTACCAGCGGCTCTCACGAGCGTTACAAAAGCAAAGAACGACTAGACTGGGAGCGCGAATACGACTGCCTGAAGCAGATGCGCCAGTGGATGATTTCCAATGGTTTGGCTACAGAACAGGATGCCGAACGCATTGAGGCAGAAGCCAAAGAAGACGTGGCCAATGCCAAGCGCAATGCCTGGAGCCGCTTTAGCTCTGTTATCAAAGACGAGATCAGTGAAGTTGTTGACCTCATCGAAAAAACAGGCTCCGAAAGTGGCGAAACAGAGTTTACCTCTTCTGTCATTGCTACTCTCCGCTCTACTATAGACCCCGTGCGCAAAGACGTGCTCAAAGCCGCCAAAAAGGTCCTTATCCACTTGCGCGGCGAAGGCTACCATGCGCTTAATGAGCTACGCGAATTCACTAGGCACTTTCAGCAGAAGTACCAGCAGACCTACAGCAGCCACTACCACAGCGAAACCAAATACAACGCCCTCAAAGTACCTGAAGTCAAGGCTGTCTACACTGCCGACTCCAAAGTGCTCAATGGCTACGAGATACTTAACATCGCTTTCGATAGCATCCTTACCAATCGACCCGATGTTGTTGCCTTTGGCGAAGACGTGGGCAAAATCGGCGATGTCAACCAGGGTTTTGCAGGCCTGCAGGATAAATTTGGCCTGCACCGCATTTTCGACACCGGTATCCGCGAGGCCACTATTATGGGCCAGGCTATAGGCCTTAGCATGCGCGGCATTCGTCCTATTGCAGAGATTCAGTACCTCGACTATCTGCTATACGGCCTGGAGCCGCTTAGCGATGATGTAGCCTGCCTGCGCTACCGCACAGGTGGTATACAAAAGGCCCCGCTTATCATCCGTACCCGCGGCCACAGGCTCGAGGGCATCTGGCATACAGGTTCACCCATGGGCATGATACTCGGCGCGCTTAGGGGCATGTACGTTTGCGTGCCGCGCAACATGGTGCAGGCTGCGGGCATGTACAACACCCTGCTGCAAAGTGATGAACCCGCACTTGTAATAGAGTGCCTCAATGGCTATCGCCTCAAAGAACAATTGCCCGAGAACCTCGACACCTTTACTGTGCCATTGGGTATTCCCGAAGTCGTACACTATGGCGATGATGTCACCCTGGTTACTTACGGCAGTTGCGTGCGCATAGCCGAAGAGGCCATGAAGATGCTGTCTGCCGTTGGCATTTCAGTCGAGCTCATAGATGTTCAGACCTTGTTGCCTTTCGATATCCACCACTCTATTATCGAGTCCATCAAGAAAACAAACCGCGTAGTATTTCTCGACGAGGATGTTCCGGGTGGTGCCAGCGCTTATATGTTCCAGCAGGTGTATGAGCTACAGGGCGCTTTTCGTTGGTTGGATTCCGAGCCGCGTACTATCTCTGCCAAGCCACACCGCACGGCCTACGGTAGCGATGGAGACTACTTCGGCAAGCCTAATGCAGAAGATGTATTCGAGGCAGTGTACAATATGATGAACGAAACTGACCCTGATACTTATCCTGCACTTTAGTGCCGATTATTTATTCAGTTCTTCCAGTTTCTGTACCGACCTTTCCCTGTATATACTGTTGGTAGTAGATAGTTCTTTCATCAACTGCTTGGCTTGGTCTTTCTTGCCTTTTTGCAGTAGTATCTGCGATTTATACCACTTTGCCCCGTCAGTATATTTATTGCCTGAATTCAGGAGCTTGTCAAAATTACCAAGTGCCTTATTGGAGTTGCCGTTTATATACTCACTAACCCCGCCAAAGTACAGCACATCAGGGTTATCGGGTTGCTTCTTCAGCAATTTGTGAAACTGCTTCGCTGCTTCACCATATTTCTTGGTATTAAAGCTAGTCATCGCAGTTTCGATCGTTGCATCCTTTTCACTGCTTTCTTCACCCGACACGGCATCTGTTGCTACAGCTTCGTCTGCCACTGCTTTGTATGTTCCTGCGGGCGGTGCTACAGGCTTAGCCGCAGCTACCGTCGGGGCAGGTGCATTGGCGGGTCTTTTCGATACCTCTTCCTGCTTTTTAAATGCCGTACTTTTATCTTTTGACTCCGCCAGTTTCTTCTCTGCAGCAGTTTCTGCTTTTTTCTTACCCTGCTCCGTTTCTTGCTTTAGTGCTACTGCCGATTCTTTACTAGTAGCCACCACAGGCGCACCCGGCTTCATTATTACCTCAGCATCATCCGTCTCACTTTCTGCCATGGCCATTCCATTGGCATTTATTGTTTCTGTTGTCAGGGTTGTATCCGTTGCCACAGCTGTATCTATCGCAGGTACTATCTGCTCATTGGCTGCCGGGGCGGCAGGTTGCTCCAAGGCTATAGGCTCCTCCTGCTTGGCGTTTTCTGCCAGGCTGTTTGTCTGGTTACTGAAATACTGCGTCAGCATAAATCCAAACCCTATCAATACACCTACTACTGCCGCTGCTACAGAGTACCGCAGTATAGAACCGGATGCCGGCATAGGTGTCACCTTGCCACCTGTTTGCTCCTGTACCTGCGTATTTATCTCATGTAGTGTCTGCTTCAGTCCATTAGCCGATTGTAGTCCCTGCAATCCTTCCAGTGCCTCATGTGCAAACGGGTCTTCTGCTATCAGTTGTTCGAAACGCGCCGTATCTTCTACAGATAGCATCCCCGCCAGGTAGGCAAGCATTGCCTCCTGTGTCACTACGCCGTGCTGCGTTAGTGTGATGTTATTTTTGTTTCGACCGCTCATGTTTCGCCGTAATGATATTTTTTAAGTTCCTTTTCCCGTTTTGTATATAGCTCTTCACTTCATTCAGGCTGAACTTGGTTATTTCAGCTATTTCCTGGTAGCTTTTATTTTGTATATAAAATAATTCAACACAAGTTTTCTGCTCATCCCTCAGCTCATTTATGCTTTCGTGCATGTGGTCCAGCATCCATTCTTTCTCATCTGTAGCTTCTAGATGCAGTTCCAGCTGATTTTCCACATCAAACCCTATCTCTTGTTTGTATTCCTGCTGTTTTTTTAACGAATTCTTATCGCTGCGGAACTGCATCATACAGTGATTTTTCACCACAGTATGCAGCCATGGCTTAAAGCTCACCACGTGGTGTTTCTTCAGGTCGGCTATCAGCTTCTCGAATATCTGCATTACGGCATCCTTCGCCTGCGACTCACTTTTAAAGTGCTTCAGGCATACGCCATACACCAGGTGGGTGTAGCGCTGGTACAGTTCGCCCACGTACACATTATCGAAGGAGTTTCGATACCTGTGCACCAGCTCTTCGTCCGGCAAGTTTGCGTATTCTGAATTTCGGCTCACGCTTTTAGTCTTTCTTTTCTGGTTCTGTTTTCTTCGAAATTAACTCTATTGCTTCATTTGCCATAGCTATTATAGATTCATATTCCTTCACCTTAGCATCATCCTTATCTTTCTCTGCTTCTTTTTTCTTTGTCTCAAACGACTTCAATACTCTTTTTATAGAACCTTTCCCCGCACCGTACAGCAGTTTTGCATCGCTCTGCAGGCTATGGTCTTTTATCGAAGCTATACCTTTTTCGGCCACTCCTGCGTTCATCCTGGTCAGGAAGTTGGCATAGTGGTACATCAAAGTGTACTTACCATATCCTGTAGCACTTACTAATTGCTTTTCATAGTATTTCTGGAAAGTAGAATCTCCATTAGCTGAATATATGCTGCTCACAGCATCTGTCACTTCATCATTTTTCTCCCCTTCAAAACGCATAGCCATTTTCAGTGCCAGGGCAGTATCCAGGTTTTCTATCGCCTCCAATGCATTAGCCACTACCCTATACGAACTGTCGCCCAAAGCTTTTTCAAATACGGGTATAAGTGTACTATCATTTAACTTGCCCAGTTTATTTATAGCGGCAGCCCTCGGCGCCGGATTTTTGTCCGATGCAGCAGAAGTAATCTGTTGTGCACGGTATTCATGGGTTATACTATCTGCACTTGCTTTCATTTGTTCTATTGCATACGAGCGCAAGCCATAAAAAGTGTCATTTGCAGCCTTTATCACCATAGCGCGTACCTCTGCACTATCCTTTTGCTGGTCCCTTGTATACCTTATCGCTTCGTGCTTTTGCCTGTAGTGTGTGGCATGGTTAAACTGGTACACGTATTCGGTGGTAGTCTTATTCTCCTTACGCTCGCACAGCAATATACGATCAGGGTCTACATCTATCAATGACGGCTTGCCGGCCACAGCAAAGGCAAACCGTTGCTCAGCTTTCGTCAGTTTTACGGGAATATAAGCAGCCTCATTATTTACCCATACAGCTATATTAAATGGCAGTATGTAGTTAAAGCCATCCTCCACATTGTGTTTCTGTGCTATCGTTATTACAGCGCTGTCATTTTTGTATTCATATTTTATATTCAGCTTAGGGTGGCCTTTGCCAAGGAACCACTGGTTGAAGAACCAGTTTAAGTCCCTGCCGGTCACCTCTTCAAACGCAAGCCTCAGGTTATGTATCTCTACTGATTTAAATTCATTGGTTCTCAGGTACAGCTGCAATGATTTAAAAAAGGCCTCATCACCCACCTCGTGGCGCAGCATGTTCAGTATCAGCGATCCTTTTTCGTAGCTGTGCCTGTCAAACATATCTTCCTTGTCATCGTAGTAAAAACGCACCAGGTTCTCATTCTTATTCTGCGACTCTTCTACGTATAGGTTCAGGTTGCTGTAGAGTTGTTTTTGCGCCTCGCCCTTTCCATATTTATATTCAGCCCACAGGTATTCGCCGTATGTGGCAAACGATTCGTTCAGCGGTATGTTGCTCCAGCTTTCGCAGGTTACCACATCGCCAAACCATTGGTGAAACAACTCATGGGCTACAATATCTTCGTTTGTCCTGTCCAGCAATTCCCTTTTGGTACGTTGCTGAAACTCACCGAATAGCGTAGCCGTAGTATTCTCCATGGCACCACTTACGTAGTCGCGCACTACCACCTGAGCATATTTTTTCCATGGGTAGGTATAGCCCAGCTTTGTCGAAAAGAACTCCAGCATCTCCGGCGTATTGCCGAATATATCCTTTGCGTAAGGCGCATATTCTTTTTCTACATAATAGTCCACAGCTATGTTGCGCCATTTGTCTTTTACCACAGCAAACTCACCCACAGCTATCATAATCAGGTATGGCGCATGCGGCTGGTCCATTTTCCAGTAATCTGTCTTGGTGCTGTCTGCATTGTTGGTGCTGCTTATCAATAGTCCGTTAGATAATGTGGTGTACTTCTTTTCGCATGTTATGGCTATTTCACTGGTAGCTCTTTCATTTGGCGCATCTATAGTCGGGAACCAGCAAGAGTTCGATTCTGTTTCGCCCTGGCTCCACAATTGTGTCGGCTTGTTCGGGTCTTTACCCGTTGGGTTTATAAAGTACAATCCCTTATCGTCCGTTATCGCTGCGCTGCCGCCACTTTTGCGCTCATTGGGTTTAGCGGTATAGTCTATTACCAGTTCCAGTTGGTTTTGCGGCGTATATACTTTGGGTAGGCGTATGTGCAGTAGCAAGCTGTCATTGGTAAAGCTCAGCGCCTCTGCCGTTCCGCTTAGCTTTATGCTTTTCACATCCAGTCCTTTTGCATTCAGCACCAAACTATCTGTCGGGTAAAAATATGGCTTCAATGTAAGTGTAGCCTTGCCATATACATGCTGGTTTTGCCAATCCGGCTTTATCTCCAGTTTGGTATGTATCAGGTCAAAGCTGCGCGTTACAGACCCTCTGTATGGATTGTCTTTAGAAGCTTTTACTACTACCTCATCCAGCTCTTCCGTATCCATGCTAATGCTATCCTTATTAGCGGCATATTTATCCTCTGCTGTTATTTTTCTGCTGCTTTTGCAGGCTTGTACAGCACATAGTGCAGCAATAAAAATTATCAATATTCTTTTATCCATTATGTCGCTTTCAATTTCTAAATTAAGATGTATTCTTACCTTTCAATACGTTGGCGTAACATTCATTGCAGCATTTGTATAACTTAACATACAATCTTCCATTATTGCCCCTGAATACAAATCCGCTTTTTGATGGCAAGTTCTCTTTTGTTCTGATGGTAGAAATACTGCCTTTTTGATGGTATATTTCACCGGACTTTCCCTTCATTACCATTTATATATCAACTGCTTATCTCATTTACTATGAGGGTATAATCAAGACTCATTTTGATGGTAAAACAGTATTCCTCTACGGCTTGTTAAAAAATGGCGGTGGTTGGCGGTGGTTGGCGGAAATCGCGTTTTTCAGCATGGAATCCACTTTTTCATGGCACTTTTAGCCAGCCAAATCCCTTGCAGTCAACACATCCGGCTATAATTCTGTCGGTAAAAACGCGGACAGTTTTGTCGGCACCACAACCCAAAAAGTGGCGGTGGTTGGCGGTGAGTGGCGGAAATCGCGTTTTTTGCACCTTTTTACATTTGTTAAAATCTGCGGTGTCAAATTGCGGTATTTTTATCGGCTTTTTATTCCCACGTGCCACTCGGTCTATCACAAGTATTCACCTGTGATAAAAAACAAAAACTCCCGTTTGCATTAAGAATTCTCCTATCCATATACCATCAATTTTGAATGCAGGCAAAATTGGCTGTTCCATTCATAGTCCTTCATTTTAATCCTTACAATCATAGTTCAGGCAATATCCGTGATACCAAAGAACGCACTCGCTGTTTTAGCAAAATCATTACAATTAGCTTCCATCAACGTAGCTAAGTTAAATCCGTATCCCCTTACGACTTTAGCAAAATAGGCGGCAAAATTCCCCAATGCTTGTAACCATGCTGATTATCAATACTTATGGTTAGTATAGAAAAAATGTGAAGACCATAAATTTCAAGCACATTTAGTGGTAAATTATTCTTGCCATAAAGCAATGCTTAAAACATGCTTGTCTTAAATATCTATTTTAGCGGAATTATAAAATTTGCCATGTCTCACCTCATCAACGCAGCTATACAGATTATTCCATTGGCCGAAAAAGAAATTGCCTATCCAATTATAGATCGCGCCATAGCGCTGATACAGCAATCAGGATTAAAGTATGAAGTGTCTGCGTTTGAAACTTCTGTTGATGGCACATGGATAGACATCAATGCGCTCTTAAACGAGATTAAAACGCAACTGGATGGTGAAGGGGTAAACGATGTGCTGATAAATATAAAGTATCAGCTGCGCAAAAATGCAGATGTGGCCATGGAAGAAAAGACCGCTAAATTCAGGGATTAAATCAACCCTATTGCACTTTTGCTTACCCAGCCTACCTTACCATCCGTAAGACGCACCTTGTACCATTCGCCTACCTTGTCCTGCACCTGTAGCTTTATGCCTTCATGTATCATGAATATATCGGTGCTGTTCTCGCCCGGCGCACTTTTCATAGAAAATGACTCTGCCAGCAATATAGCCGCATCAGGTGCTTCTTCTACCTGCTTCTGACCCATCCTCAGGTAAAGCAAAAACAAGGAACTTATCAGGAAAAAGCTGCCCAGAAAAAACCCTGTTCTTTTGAAAGAGGTAAACAGGTATGCAGCAAAAGCAAGCAGGCTTATCCAGATAGCGGCCAATGCATACCAGCCCCAACCCGAAGACGTTTTCTGCTGGCGGAAGTTCTGCCACCAGCCCAACACCGCTAGTTGTGGTACAGGTATCAGCTTATCTATCGTTTGACTATTGGCCAGTTTCAGGTTATACGCCACATCTTCATCGTCCGGTGCCAGTTTCAGGGCCTTCTCGTAATGCAATATGCTTTTGCCCAGATGCTCCGTTTTATAGTAGCAGTTGCCCAGGTTATAATGCAGCTCCGCATTCTCCTTGCCTGTTTTCAATATGCTTTTATATTCGCCTATCGCGGCTTCATACTCACCCGCCTTGTACGCTGCATTTGCTTTCTCAAACACTTTAGAAGCACTTTCTGCCATAGCTGCACAGCTTGTGCCCACTATCAGCACAAACATCACCACAGCCCTCCAAAATCGCTTTATTCTTATTCCCTTGCTCATCCTTTCACTTCATCTTCCAGGTCAGCAATCAGGTTTATGGCCACATCGTAGTTCTGCTTCATTTCGCCACCTTCACCCACAGGTGCATATAGCGCCAGCTCACAGGTATTCAGCAGGCTTTGCAGTTTGGCTACTGTAACAGGGGTCGCATTGCGCGCCACCAGCTTTTCTTCCACGTTTTCTTTCGAGAGCGTTGCCAGATCTATATTTAGCTTATCGCCCAGGTAGCCCCATATCGCCCTGCTCACCTCATCATAAAACGGCTTCTTGCTGCCACTGCTCAAATGCTTTTTGGCAACAGCCAGCCGCTTTTGCGCCAGCTTAGTCGCGCGGCGGCGTTTTGTACCAACCACATCCATTTCCATATCACGGTTCCTGCGTTTTACCGCAGCCAACGCTATGAATAATAAAAATGGCGAAGTATATGCCGCAGCAAATCCCGCACTAGCTATCAGGCTATCTCCTTCTTTGTCAAAATCTGCTGCATTGGTTTTTATATAGCGTATATCTGAGCCCAAGGCTGCCACAGCATTTTGCGCTCCTGCCGCAGGCAATGCTGCTGCAGTATTTTTCGATGGCTCTCCGGTTACTTTCAGCGCATATTCCGGCGATGTTATGGTTATATACTTATTGGCTGACGGACTAAAATAAGAAAAGCTGTTGCCCGGTATTTTAAACTCGCCCGGCTGCCGCGGTATTATCAGGAAGTCATATTGCTTCGATCCGTTTCCTCCGCTGCCCAGGTTCTCTTTTACCTTAGGGTCGTATATCTCAAACGCATCACTTAGCTCCAGCGTTGGTGCATCTATCAGTTTCAGGTTGCCATTGCCCGATATCTTCACGGTATACGTAACAGGCTCATCAGTTTTTGCATTTTTGCTACTCAGCGATGTTTCGTACTTCAGGTCTCCTACCGCACCGGTATAGTTCGCCGGCCTGCCGGCAGTCGGTGGCTCCTTTACGTTTATAGTCACCTCATTGCTCAGGCATTTGTAGGGTACATTGTAAGCCTGCGCTCCGCCAAACATATCCCAGAAACTTCTTCTGCCACCGCCCCTTACCTGTACCTGCACTACCGTTGCCAGTTCTGCAGCAGTTATTTTCAGTGCGCCGCTGCGCTGTGGCGACAGGTTATATTTCTGTAGTTCTACTACATTGTATTTCTTCCCGTTATACTCTTCTATCACAGGCCTTTTATTCGGGTCCATTTGTACCTCCTGGTTCCAGAATCCGTCAAATGTCGGCGCCTTGCTCATTTGCAGTTGCGCTATCGGGTATCCGAAATACAGCTTTAGTGTGGCCGTTAACTGCTCACCCGCATACACGCTGTTATCGCTGGTTACAAGTCGCAGAAACACATTATTCTTTACTTCCTTTTCTATCTCTGCCTTGTTTACCTGTGGCTCCGGCTGCTGCTCTTCAAACGGGTCGTCCATAAACATATCCTCAAAAGGGTCGCGGCTCCTTTGCCTGGCTTGTTGCTGCACCGGGCCTGTCACCTCTACGGTCAACTCATTAGATTCCATATTAGCGCCTTCTATATTCGCTATTGCCTTTCCTATTTTATACGTCCCCTCTTTTTTAGGCTTCAATACATAAGAGTAAGTGGTAGAGCGCGACATGTGCCCGTTTACTATGCTCACATTCTGCATGGTGCTGGGCCCGCTCAATACCTGGAAGTCATTTATCTGAGGAAGCTTTAGTGATTGTGCTTCACCATTTTCTACTACGAAGTTCAGTTGCAGCCCTTGGTTCACAGGCACCTGCTTGCCTGCAGTGGCATAAAACTTCACCTGTGCCACCAGCCCGTTGCACGAAAACGCAAGCAGGGCAATTGCACAAATTACCGGTAAATAAAATCGCTGTTTCATTTGGTTTAAAAATGCTTTGCAAAATTCCTGATGCTGTAAGCTTTCAGCAAATCAATTAAAAATTTTTCACAACAAATTATCTGTTAGGATTTTTTGAGGTATGATACGCCCTTCCTAGTACCTGAAATCTATTTTGTATTCACTGCGGTTTTTGCGCTCGTCTACCAGCACAATTTTAAAGGTATGCACGCCCGGGGCAAGTGCCGCATCCAGATGGTGGGTAAGCGATGCCGTTTTGGCATCGTGTTCGGTAACTACCCATTGGTCGTCTATATAGGTGTCAAAATCATTGATACCGCTCAGATTATCGTATATTTTGAACACCAGCCTGCCAAAGGGTTTCATATTCTTTAGCGGCGTCACATTCACAGCCACGGCACGCGGTGGCGTGGTATCTATTTTCACGGTATAGGAGCCCAGCTCGCGCGCTTTGGTTTCTATGGTATTGCCTTTCAGTTTGCCACCTTTGGCTGCACTGCCGCCTGCTGCATCTTTATAAACTATTAACGCCTTGTCCTTCAGGTTATCGGGTATCTCTTTGGTTAGCTGTATGCTCAGCGGAAAGAAATCCATCAGCAGGTTACTGCCTTTGTCCAGCATGTGCGTACTGGCAAATGTTGTATTGTCTATAGATGGTTGTTTGCGGTAGTTGAAATACAATGTATCAAACAGCAGGCCTTTTTTAAAATCAAACTTGACCTCATCGTTCTTGAAGTTATTGTCCTTGAACGGATAAAAAACATCTGTGTAGCTCAGTACTTTAGGCTTAAAGATAACACTGGCCTCGGCATATATCAGTGTAAACTGTACGGTGCTGGTGTTACCTGCAAAGTCGCTCGACTCTATGGTAATAAAGTGCGGCTTCTCGTCGCTTATATCTATAATGCCCCTGTCTTCCACATGGTCGTATATAGGGCAGGCATTGCCCGGGTCTACAAAGCATTTGTGAAAGCTCTTGCTGCCCTCTGCCATAAATATCGGGTAGTCTACATGGCTCAGCACATAGCGCTTATCCGGAAAAGCCACCCTGTCCATTTTAAACTGGTAGATCTGCTCGCCATCGCGGTACATCTTCATGCAGTATATACCCATGGAGTTGGCAGTGCCATTAATGCCATCCCAGCTGTTTACGCTCACGCTAACCCTTTTTGCATTGGCGCGTATCGTACCACCGGGCAACTGGTACAGGCCATTGGCGCCAACCGCTTTTACCCTGTAGCCCTCTTTCTTAAACCTGTCCTCATCCTGCGCATAAAACTTCAGGTAGGATATTGTTGGCTTTATCCTGTCCAAAAGATTATAGCCAAACAGCATGGGGTTTATGGGCCGCTCCAGCGAATCGCGCACTTCGAAGTGCAGGTGCGGGCCACCGCTGCCGCCGGTATTACCGCTTTTGGCCACTACCTCCGATTGGGTCACGGGCAGCTCGCCTTTCTTCAATATTATATCTACGGCAAATGATTCCTGTTTGTACTGCTCTGCGCGCAGCCGCTCTTTTATTTTAGGCGAAAATTCTTTCAGGTGGCCGTAAACCGTGGTGTAGCCGTTGGTATGCGTTATATACAACGCATTGCCATAGCCCGCGCCACTCACGTTTATCCTGCTCACATAGCCATCGGCCACAGCATATACATTCAGCCCCTCCATCTGGTTGGTCCGGAAATCCAGCCCTGTATGAAAATGTAACCGCCTTGGCTCGCCAAAGTTGCCTGCCAGTGTCAACGGTATATCCAGCGGCGACCGGAAGTCTGCCGTTGGAAAAACAGGCATCTGCTCTGGACTTTTTTTGTCCTGTGCAGAAAACATAGCAAGCACTAAAAATACAATGGCGTTCATGATCTTTCCTTTTCCCTACCTTCTTAAAAATTCGGCGTCAGTTTAGAGCTGCTGTAGTGTTTATTCACTATATCTATCACCTCGTCCACATCATCTGTTATGTGAAACAAGTTTAAGTCCTGCGGGCTTATATTGTGTGCATCATTTAACATCGTTTCTGTTATCCAGCCAATCAACCCCTGCCAGTAGCTTTTACCAAAAAGTATAATCGGCACCTGCGCTATTTTTCCGGTTTGCACCAGTGTCAGCACTTCAAACAGCTCATCCATAGTACCAAAACCACCCGGCAGGTAAACAAATGCCTGAGCATAACGGATAAACATCACTTTTCTTGCAAAAAAGTAGCGGAACACCAGTAGCTTATCCCTGTCTATAAATGGATTGGCTGTTTCTTCCCTATCCAGCTCTATATGCAGGCCCACACTTTTGCCACCCGCATTTTTAGCGCCCTTGTTGGCGCCTTCCATTATGCCCGGGCCACCACCGGTTATGGTACCGTAGCCCGCCTTAGCAAATTTGGCCGCAAGCTCTTCGCTGGCCACAAAGTATGGGTTGTCGGGGTGTGTGCGCGCCGAGCCGAATATCGAAACACATGGGCCTATGGCTTCCATCTTTTCAAATCCATCCACAAACTCTGCCATTATCTTAAACATGCGCCAACTTGATTGCGCCTGTAGTTCCGTCCAGTTTTTACCTTCTGCGTTCATTATACTCTCTGTTTCTGTTTGATTTTTAATATGCTTTGCACTAGCTCCTTACCTTGCGGCCCTTCCACCTGTACCTGCCCATCATGCTTATGGGGCCAATGATTACTATATATAGTATGTGCATTATTTCTATAAATGGCATTGCCAGCAGCAGCAGAAACTTTTTGAAGAAGCTGAGCAACGGTATGTTGAACATCAGGTCTATCAAAAATTTGCCGCCGAATATCACTGCCAAAGGTATAAATACCGATGGGTTGTAGGTTTGCGCAAACATAACGCCGGCATATACCGCAGCAGCCAATATTGCAGTATTGAAAAGGTAGGCGTAGGTAAGCAATAGTTTAACCCACCAGCTGGAGTGCAGCTTGTTTTTGCCCGCCCAGCGCATGCGCTGCGCCAGAAAACGGAACAGACCTTTTTCTGCCTTGCTTACTACCCACGCGTCCTGGTTTTTCACAAATCCTATGGACTCTGCGCCATAGGCTTTATGCACCTTCTGCATCAGGAACACATCATCGCCTGAGGCCACTTCCTGGTTTCCTTTAAAGCCATCCACATCCAGGAAAGTCTGCTTGGCATACATCAGGTTGGCGCCGTTGCACATGCTTGGCGCACCGTTGCTTATAGTAGCTGCGGTTATGCCCATCATGTTTATCACATCCATCTGCTGCAGCACCTGCAGCGGGGTATAGGCAGGCTTAATAACCACGGGCGCTGTTACCAGCTTATACTTGTTGCTTTGGTAAAAGTCTACCATAGACGACAACCACTGGTTGCCGCGCGTGCAATCGCCATCCGTTGTTATTATCAGGTCGCCCTGCGCATTCTTTATACCTATGGCAAGCGCCTCTTTCTTGTTCGGCTTCTTTTCGCCACGGGCGCCCAGGTAGTTTTGCAGGTCAAATACCTTCAGCCCGCCAAAGTCCATTTCGCGCGCGGTGCGTAGCGTGGCATCGGTGCTGTAGTCGTCTACCAGTATTATTTCGTACAGCTGCTTGGGGTAGTCCTGGTCGAATATGCTTTGCAGGGTAGCCACAATATTGTGCTCCTCGTTGCGCACAGGCAATACTATAGATACAGAAGGCAGGTTTGCCGACCGTATATTATAGGCACTCAGGCCCTCCTGCTTCACGCTTTTTGTTTTAACCCAACCTACCAGAAAGTAAATAATCATTACAGCATACAACAGGAGCAAGCCGCCCGCTACCGCTATCAAAATCAAATCAAGTTCTAAAATTTCCATGTATCAATAAACTGTAATAGCAATCTAAGTGCCGGAATCAGACGTTTCGCGTCTGTTTTCCGTTGTTTTAGTACAAAATGTACCTTTTCAGCATTACTATTTAAAGTACGAAGATGCTGTGCTATCGGATGGCAGGCAAAAAAAGGTTTTCACAACTCCGCGAAAGTGTATAGCAACCCGCATTTCTTTGGAAAATGATACGAAAACAACCAAAACTTTAACCCGATGCAAATTCTTTTAAACAAGTGCAAATCCCCTACATCTTCTTGCTTCAGCTTTCCTATATTCGCGCCACAATTTGAAAACGTAACCGGTTACTTATTCAAGAAATCGGCCGGTTATTAAAATATCAAGTCAGATATGCCGCGCGACACCTCCATTAAACACATTCTTATTATCGGCTCCGGACCTATTATCATAGGACAAGCCTGCGAATTTGACTATGCCGGCTCACAGGCCGCCAGAAGTTTAAGGGAAGAAGGCATAGAGGTAACCTTGCTGAATAGCAACCCGGCTACCATAATGACCGATTCTCTGGTAGCAGACAATGTTTACCTGCTGCCGATAACCACAGATTCTATTGAAAAGATACTTGGAGAGCATACCATAGATGCGGTGCTGCCTACCATGGGCGGCCAAACAGCGCTTAACCTCTGCATGGAGGCTTACGAGCTGGGCATCTGGGAAAAATACAATGTGCGCGTATTAGGCGCAGACTTTAAGGCGATAGAAAAAACTGAAAACCGCGAAGCATACCGCCAATGGATGCTGGAACTAGGCATAGGTGTAGCGCCTTCTTTTACCGCCAACTCATTCCTGGAAGGTAAAGAAGCTGCACAAAAAATAGGTTTCCCTTGCGTAATACGCCCATCGTACACGCTGGGTGGCACAGGCGGCAGCTTTGTACATACCAAAGAGGAGTTCGACGAAAAGTTACAGCGCGGTCTGGATGCTTCGCCTACACACGAGGTATTGGTAGAAAAAGCAGTATTGGGCTGGAAAGAGTTTGAACTGGAAATAATGAAAGACAGCGCAGACAACTTTGTAGTTATCTGTACGGTAGAAAACTTTGACCCAATGGGTGTGCACACAGGCGACTCTATAACAGTTGCCCCTGCCATGACCCTTAGTGATACTGTGTACCAGAAAATGCGCGAATACTCTAAGCGCATGATATGCGACTTAGGCAGTTTTGCCGGTGGTTGCAACATCCAGTTTTCTGTTGACCCGGCTACCGAAAACATCATTTCCATAGAAATGAACCCGCGTGTATCGCGTTCATCGGCCCTGGCATCCAAAGCTACAGGATACCCTATTGCCAAAATAGCTGCAAAGCTGGCTATAGGCTATAACCTGGACGAGCTTAAAAACCAGATCACCAAAACTACATCGGCCTTCTTCGAGCCATCGCTCGACTATACTATAGTAAAAATACCGCGCTGGAACTTCGACAAGTTTGCCGGCAGCGACCACTCACTGGGCTTGCAAATGAAAGCCGTGGGCGAGGTAATGGGCATAGGCAGGAGTTTTCAGGAGGCATTGCAGAAAGCATGCCAGAGCCTGGAGAACAACCGCATAGGTCTTGGCGCCGATGGCAAGCAATGGATAAACACCAACGACCTGCTGGATGGTATCAAAACCCCTAGCTGGGACAGGTTGTTCCGCATATACGATGCATTTAAATTGGGTGTGCCGCTTAAAACCATATTCGACACTACTAAAATAGACCCTTGGTTCCTGCACCAGATAATGGACCTGGTAGATACCGAAAAGCAATTGCGCAAGCAGCAGCTGGCCGATATCAGCGGACCTAAAATGCTGGAGATAAAACAGAAAGGCTACAGCGACGAGCAATTGGCCTGGATATTCTCTACCAGCGAAGATGCTGTGTACAAACACCGCAAGGCATTGGGCATAAACCGCGTGTACAAGCTGGTTGATACCTGCGCAGCAGAATTTTCAGCTAAAACACCCTACTACTACAGCACATTCGAGGCAGTAGCACAACACTCTACCAACATGCCGGCCAACGAAAGTGCCGTGTCGCCTAAGCCAAAGGTTATTGTATTGGGCAGCGGCCCTAACCGTATAGGCCAGGGTATAGAGTTCGATTATTGCTGTGTTCACGGTATATTGGCAATAAAAGAAGCCGGTTTCGAGGCTATTATGATGAACTGCAATCCCGAAACGGTATCTACCGACCCGGATATTGCAGACAAGCTATATTTTGAGCCTGTGTTCTGGGAGCACCTGCGCGAACTGATAGACCACGAAAAACCGGAAGGTGTAATAGTGCAGCTGGGCGGACAAACAGCTTTGAAGCTGGCTAAAAACCTTCAGGACAATGGCATCAAGATCATAGGCACTTCTTATGACAGCATGGACATAGCCGAGGACCGCGAGCGCTTCAGCGACTTGCTGAAAGAGCTGGGCATCCCTTATCCTAACTACGGCGCAGCAAAAACCGCAGAAGAAGCAATAGAAGTAGCACACAAAATAGGCTACCCTGTATTGGTACGCCCTTCGTATGTACTGGGTGGCCAGCGCATGCGTATCGTTATAGACGATGAGGAGCTGACCAAGAGCGTGGTAAAGATTATAAAGCACTTCCCGGATAACAATATACTTATTGACCACTTTCTGGACCGTGCCGAAGAGGCCGAGATAGATGCGCTATACGACGGCGATCAGGTAGAAATAATGGGTATAATGGAACACATAGAACCTGCAGGTATACATAGCGGCGACAGCAATGCTGTTTTGCCTCCGTACAATCTGAGCGAGAATGTGCTGGCACAAATGAAAGACTACACCGAGAAAATAGCGCGTGCGCTTAATATCCGTGGCCTTATCAATATCCAGTTTGCCATTAAAAAAGAAGTGGTGTACGTAATAGAAGCCAACCCACGTGCCAGCCGTACCACGCCATTCATTTGCAAAGCATACAACATACCATACCTGAACTACGCTACTAAAGTAATGTTGGGCGTAAACAAGCTGCGCGACTTTACATACTACAAGCGCCTGCTGGGTTATGCTATCAAAGAGCCTGTATTCAGCTTCGACAAGTTCCCCGGCGTAAGCCGCGAGCTGGGACCGGAAATGAAAAGCACAGGCGAATCTATACGCTTCATCAACGACCTGCGCGACCCGTACTTCCGCGACCTGTACAAGAAGAAGAGCATGTACCTGAGCCGATAAGGCCCTGGGCAATTTGCGTTTAAAAGTAGACTATCGGCCTGCCTATGCGTTAGTATGGGGGTGTGTTATCTGTGCATTTTCTTTTCCTTTACCCGGCTTAAAGAATAAATATGGCAGATACATTATTGGGAATAGGTTCGCGTATAGAACACCCTAAATACGGCAAGGGAGTAGTAGTGGCAATAGATGCTGAATTTTTCACTATCTGGTTTCTGGATGAAGGCAGCAGTCGCGGCATAGCGCGCGACTACGATGGCCTTATTGTGCTGGAAAAAATAGAAATAGAAGCCGAACCTATANNCACACTGGAAGATGTAAAGCGCGCCGTGGCCGAGGTGATAGAAGAAAAATACGGTGCAGAAGAAGTAGTACTGCTGGGCGACAAATGGAAAAACGGATCAGTAATACTGAAACCGGGCAGCACAGACCTGCAGCCCAAAGATTTTCCTATAGAAACATTCTTCCACAAAATAGTGATGGTGCGCGACAGGCTGCGCGTAATGGAACAGCAGATCAACGCCCACAAGGTATTGACCGATGTAGAAAAAGTGGACCTGCAACAGTACATTACCCGTATTTATGGTTCATTGACTACCTTCAATGTGCTGTTTAAATATACCGACGACCAGTTTAAAGGAACAGGCGGCAAGGACTAGCACTCTGCCATTCCTTTTTAAACCAAAAAAACCAGGCATACAATGCAGCAGCCAATACGCATTTCGGTGCTTGGCACCTCCGGGTCGGGCAAAACCACCCTGGCCAAAAAGCTTGCGGCAAAGTATGGCCTGCACCACATAGAGCTGGATGCGCTGTACTGGCACCCAGGCTGGGTAGGCACGCCTATGGATGAGTTTGCCGAAAAGGTAAAGCAGGAAATGACAAAGCACGACCAATGGATAATATGCGGCAACTACAATGTCATCAAGAACATAACGCTGCCACAAGCTACCGCTATCATTTGGCTCAAATTGCCTCTGTACAAAGTATTCTGGCGGGGATTGAAGCGTTCGCTTAAAAGGTCTTTGGGTAAGAACAAAGAAATATTCGAAGGCTGCTACGAGTCGCCGCGCAAAACCTTCTTTTCCAAAGATTCGATATTGCTATGGATACTGAACACCCATACCGACAGGGTAAAGGCATTTGAAAAACTGCTTACTCAGGCAAATTTCCCCAATGCCAATATCTATATCACCGATAGTTTTGATGTAGACAATACTCCTTTGCGCTGATTAGCTTTTCATATTCTCGAACTGCAACGGAAAGTCAAATTCAGATTTGCGCAGTACGCTCATTACCTCCTGCAGATCGTCTATTTTTTTGCCGCTTACACGTATTACTTCATCCATTTGCGATGGCTGTACTTTGGTATTAGCATCCTTTATCACCTTCACTATCTTCTTCATGGTTTCTTTGTCCAGGCCATTGCGCAGTTTCAGGTCTTTTTTTACCATAGCTCCGGAGGCGTAGTGCTCTTTGCTTATATCGTAGCTGCGCGGGTCCAGGCCCTGCTTGGCACCACGGGTTATTATCACATCCAGAATGGTCTGCAAGCGCATCTCGTTTTCGGTGGTCAGCTGTATGGTCAGCTCTTTTTTATTGAAGTCTATTTCGGTTTTAGAACCGTTGAAATCGTAGCGGTTCTGTATTTCTTTCTTCGCCACGTTTATAGCGTTTTCCACTACCTGCGAATCTACTTTGCTTACTATGTCAAAACTTGGCATAACTGTTTTTCCTTTTCTGTAAATTTAATGAAGCTGCTGAAACCTGAACGGTTAAAATCTACTTTTGTTCATTGCTGTTCCTGCGCTGCTGTTGCAGAAACGACCTGCCCTGCTCGCTCAGCTTTATCACATACTTTGTGGTATCAACCTTTGTTACTACGTATCCTATAGAATCGTTGTAAAAAAAATCGCCCGACAGGTATTCGCGGCCGTTTTTCTGCCACATTATGTAACCAATAGGTTTAGCCAGCGAATGTTTCACCGGTTGGTTCTCAATACAGCCCCTGTTGAACATGTACACGTTCCTGCCATCCAGCGACAGGCTGTTGGTGCTTGGAGAATGGTAAACAATATCAATTTGCGTAGTAGAGTCGCGCAGGGTGGTAAATTTTTTGGCAGGTAAAGCTTTTGGCCCTTGTGCCTGAGCGGCAAAAGTGACTACTACCATCAACAGAAATAAGTATTTCTTCATATTACAAACAAACGAAAAAGCAGGTCTAAATCAAAAACAACCAGCTGAATTCAAAAAAATTGGCTGTTGATCACCAATAAAATAAAGCGGTAGCTAGCTGTTTGTGCTTAAAAAGCAACAACTTCGCAGCGCGAAAAAACAAACATGAGCAACGAAAAACTTACCCCCATCAGCGACTTAGGCGAATTTGGATTGATAGAAAGGCTATCTGCCAGATTTACCAACCACCATGCATCTACCCTGAAAGGTATAGGCGATGATGCCGCGGTGCTGGATGTTACCGGTAAGCAAACAGTAGTAACTACCGACCTGCTGGCAGAGGGGGTACATTTTGACCTGAGTTATGTGCCGCTAAAGCACCTGGGCTACAAAGCCGTGGTAGTTAACCTGTCGGACATATATGCCATGAATGCCAAACCCAAACAAATACTGGTATCGATGGCGCTACCGGGCAAGTTTACCGTAGAAGCAGCAGATGAGCTGTACGAAGGCATAGCACATGCATGCGCAGTCTACGGGGTAGACATTGTAGGAGGCGATACAACCACATCTAAGAGCGGACTGGTAATATCTGTAACCGCGATAGGCGAAGCCCTGCCAGAGGAGCTTATATACCGCAACACTGCGCAAGTGGGCGACCTGATATGCGTATCGGGCGACCTGGGCGCTGCCTATCTTGGATTGCAGATACTGGAGCGCGAAAAAATGGTATGGGAAACCGACCCAAGCGCGGAGCCTGAAATAGAAAGCGACTACCTGGTAAAACGCCAGCTGAAACCCGAAGCACGCAAAGACATTATCGACTTTTTGGGTGAAATAATGCTCCGCCCTACATCGATGATGGACCTGAGCGACGGGCTTAGCAGCGATATACTGCACATTTGCAAGCAAAGCAATGTAGGCTGCCTGATAGATGAGGCACGCGTGCCCATCAGCGAAGATGCCTACAACCTGGCCATTAAGTTCAATATGGACCCTATAACCTGCGCACTGAGCGGAGGAGAGGACTACGAACTGCTGTTTACCATTAACCCCGACGATGAGTCTAAGCTAATAGGCGAAGAGTCCATAACCATAATAGGCGAAATAACTGCTGCCGACCAGGGCAAAACGCTAAAAACAAAAGGAGGCAACTTCCATGCTATAAAAGCACAGGGCTGGAAACACTTTTAGTGTTCCTGCGGCATGTGCTTGGCCGATTTGGCACTATGTGCCATTATAATACTGATACTGGTAGCGCTTGGCGACAAAGTGTGTGCATTCAGCACCCTTTGCACCTGTTGTACTTCTACAAGCTCGGCTGCCATATCGGCATCTTCTTCTACCCTGCGGCGAACTATGGCTTCTGCCTGTGGCGAAAGCTCACCGTAAGCCAGTTGCAAAATTATTTCTGAAGAGGAGAACTGTTTCATGACACAAGATTTTCTGTTAGATTAAAAATTTACCTAAGCAGAACGCTTTCGTTTTCGGGATATTGCCTTTTTAAAAGAAAATATTTCACAATTTCTTTAAATGCCCCGCAAGAACACCTGCCTGCGCTTTGCGGTTATATTGGTTGCTATTGCGGAAAGCCAGCTGCGGTTCGCCAGCATTTTTAAATACCTGATATAGCTTTTCCAGTATTGCACACACCTCCTCCGCACTTTCGGCCTTGTAGCCTGCATCCGCTTCATCCACTAGCTTTTCCAGTATTCCCTTGTCGTTTTCTACCAGCAATATGGGACGCTTCAATGCCAGGTAGTCGAACACTTTGGCATTTAACCAATTGCGCCCCTTATCTGTAAGCAACAACAGTGCATGAGCTTTGCGCAGCTTTACCATAAGTTCCTGGTAAGGTATTCTGGGGGTAATAGTTATACAATCATTTATTGTTGCATCAAACCTGAGTATCCTGCTTTTCATTTCGGGGTAATACTCCAGGCCATAAAAAATCAGCGCTATCTCTTCTCGTGGCCTGTCCTTTAAAAAAAGTGCAAACCCTTGCAGGAACATTTCCAGCTTTTGGTGCGCGTAGAATATGCCTGCATAAGCAATAGTGAAAACATGATTGCTTGCTTTCTCCTGTAATATATTTTCCGGATTATTTATGTCGTTTCCATTGTAGACCACCTCTATTCTTTTTCCCGGATGGATGCCCGCCAGAATATCGCGATAAGTAGGAGACGCCGTACTGATAAATGCGACATTGCTAATGTACCTCCGTTCGAAGCGGGCAAAAAGACCTTGCTCAAACCGCCTGTACAGGCCTGAAGCATGCTGCTCCAGCGAACCGGTCCACACATCCCTGTAATCTGCAACCCAGGGTGTGTTAAACTCAGCAGATAGCTTGCTGGCATAGCTAAACAATATAAATGGTTCTCCTGTGGCAATTATTGCATCTACCTTATGCTCTTTCAGGTATTGCTGCGCAGCCAGGTATATTGGCCTGTGACTATCCATAAAAGGGAATAGATACCTACCAATACTCATAACCATAGACAGAAACCTGCGCAGCAATACAAACCGGCCTTCGCCGTATTTAAGTATGATTCGGTCGCGCAGATTTGGCTTATAGGGTGTTCTGATGGTGGTTGTATTGGCCTCTGTTGTAACCAAAACAGACTGGTTGGTGCTTGGCCTGATATAGTCGGCAGCCTGCTTTATATCCTCGTCCCAGTGCCTTGTTACTACTACCGTTTCTATTCCATATCCGGGCAAATACTTTTGCCAGCTGGCAGGGCGCTGCGCCCCCACAGATATCAAAGGATTAAAATCGTATGCTAAGATTAAAACTTTCAATGCGTATTATTGCCCTGCTTATATAAACTGGTATGGCAAAAGAAAAGAAAGGTTTGGTATTATTTACAGCAACTTATCCTTATGGTACGGGAGAGGTTTTTGTGGAACACGAAATCAGCTTTCTATCGCAGGCTTTTGAAACCATTACCATATTTCCACAGAATACAGATTTCAAAGAGCGGAGAACCACACCTGCTAATGTTACCGTTGTTGCCCCAAAAGCAGCAGTATCCAACAACCCATTGACTACTTTACTTTCAGTCAACTTTATACGTGAAGTTTTTGTTGCGGGCTTTCACCCGCGCAAGCTATGGGTGGCTTACAAATCGTTGCAGCGCGCAACGCAAATACTTAATAGTATTAAGGCAGAAGCTATAAGCACAACCGACAATATCTTTTACAGTTACTGGCTGGACGATGCCGCCATAGCGCTGGCACTGCTGAAGCAACAGCTGCCAACTGCCAATTGCATATCGCGCGCGCATGGATGGGATGTGTACTATTACCGGCACCAACCCGCATACCTGCCTTTCAGACCTATGCTGGCAAAGTTCCTGAATAGCATTTATGTAATATCGGAAAACGGACGCAGGTATATTCAGGAACGCGTCGCTGAAAGGGATACCGGAAAAATACATGTAGCGAGACTTGGCTGCAAGGACTTTGCCGAAGGCAAAGCTCCACGGCTGCAAACAGATCCGCTACGCATAGTAAGTTGCTCAAGCGCAATTTCGCTTAAGCGCATACACCTTATAGTGCAGGCATTGGCATTGGTAAATGATATACAAATAGAATGGGTCCATTTTGGCGATGGCCCTTTGCTGCAAGACCTGAAAACTATGGCGCAGGAACAACTTGCCGGCAAGCAAAATGTCAGCTATAAATTTTTTGGCCACGCTGTTTCCGCACAAATTATTGAACATTATAAAACGGCTGCACCCTCCTTATTTATAAATGCAAGCGAAACAGAAGGCATACCGGTATCTATAATGGAGGCACAATGCTTTGGAATAGCAGCCCTGGGTCCAAATGTTGGTGGCATTCCCGAAATTGTGGAAGATAAAGTCAATGGCTTTTTGCTATCCCCTAACCCGCAACCAAATGAAATTGCAGTGCTGCTAAAACAGTACTACGCAATGAGCCATACAGAAAAGGAGCAACTTAAAATCAATGCGCGCAAAACATGGAAAACCAAATACAACGCCACCGTTAATTACAAAGCTTTCATTGCGGCCATTCAGCAATAATCTACTTTCTGTAAAGGGTTAACAGTTTATCCGCGTATTCTTTAATATCAAAACCTGATGCATAGGTTCTGGCATACGCAGCTATGCTATTGTAAAGGCTATTATCGTTATTCAACTTCATAATGGCATCCGCAAACAAATCCGCATCCTGCTCATAAATCATATAGCCATTTTTGCCTTCCTCTATTAAATCGCGATTGCCCTTACCATCCAGTGTAACCACAGGCAAGCCGGCCC
>DLGO01000123.1:56459-82426 GCA_002482725.1 Bacteroidetes bacterium UBA7692
CCGCCATTGCTTCTATCAGCACCAAACCCAGCGGCTCGTAGGTAGCCGTATGCACATATATATCAGATTGCCACAGGTATTCTTCAACCTTATCTACATTGCCATGCAGCAGCACATTTGACTGAAGGCCTGCCGCTGCGATCTTCTTTTCTATGGCAATACGGTTTTTGCCGTCCCCCAGCAAATGCACTTCAAAATCCACGCCACGCCTATCAAGTTCACATGCTATATCTACCAAAAATGCCTGGTTCTTTTTATCTACAAAAGACCCCGTATTAATAAGCGTTAGTTTTCTTTTGATGCCCGGCAGCTCTTGCTTTGCAGCAAAGCGCTTGTAATCTATAGCATTCAGGATAAGCGTGGTAGGGTAATGGGGCGCTGTTTGCAAAAGGTAATCTGCCGCGTGACGGGATATGGCAATAAAACTATTCCCTCCGTTCTTTTTATACCTGTCGAAAAGGTAGCGCTTTTCGTAATAGTTTGTCAATAAATTTTTACTCGAAAGGGTGCCGAAAGAAAAATTTTCGAACTGCACCATATTGTCGTGCCCATGCGAAAACCATTTGGCAGCAGGGTAGTAGCACGACCTGCTTACAATTTCTGCAGCAAAAAGGTGCGAGTGTATTACATCGGGCTTGTACTCATCTATTATTCGTTGCAAATCTGTTACGTCTACGGCATTTGCTTTCGACACCGAAAGTTGAACCGAACTATTGGTAACAGCATGGTCTATGCCTTTGGATAACTCTTTGTATTCATTATGCGGCGACAACGTTACCAACTTCACTTCTATACCGTTTCTGCGTTGCAGCTCGTGGCATATATCCAGCACAAGCCGTTCGGCACCACCCTTACTAAGTGTTGGTATTATCTGCAATATCCGCACGCTGCTATTTTATTTTAGATGCAATTTTACGCTTTATATACAGCGCGACAGACCCCTTGTGATACCTATCTAAAAGAGACTTATACTCTTCATAATAAAAATAAGCATCTCCAAAAATTCTGAATGCCGAATTCATATTTTTAAGGTGCTGCCTTCTGAAATACAATTCAGGCGCAAGAAAGACCTTTCCGGCATTCATCATCAACGGCTTTATTCCGGCCCAGTGTATTATGGTGTTATACTTTATCACGGGTAAATCACTTTGCACCTGAAACGTATCTTCCAAAGTACTGTTTGCTATCACCGGCACTACTGTTTGCAAGTGGGCTTCGCCCACTCTTATCCTTTGCTTTTCCTTATCCCTGAAAGCCAATATATTTAAAAAACCCTGAGGCTCTGCCGGCATCAGGGTTTTATCCCTTTTCCAAAGCATAACCAAATCCTCCAACTCCGACTTAGTAAACACATTTCTTTTAGCAATAAAAACTCCTGCATTAAAAAAATGTGACTCTTTCCAGTTGAAATATTCTATATGTTCAAATATTCGGTCATAATCAAAATATTGGCCTTTATATACTTTTTCGGTATATGGCTCATGAGGCGCGTTATGAATAAAGTCGAATTTATCCAAATCAATATTCTCAAGGATATTTCCCCAAAGCACCAGATCAGAGTCCAGATATAAAAACTTTTCGAATGGAGATTCTTCCAGTGCCACAAGATTGGTACATCTTGATCCGAAACAATTATTTCTCAAGAACTCATCCTTTACATCGGCCTTCTTTATTACATGTGTAATCCTATAGACTTTCTTTATGTCCTCCAACGAGAAATCCCCATCCTGAATAATGCAAATGGGCACATCAGGCATAAACATTTTTATACTGGCAAGCAAAGCCTTTGTAAGGTAAAAGTCCCCTATATAAGTGGTAATTATTATTCCAAAAGATGACATGGCATTTTTTTAAAAAGCTTTTATTCAAAAACTAAATAGTTAAAGAGGATGGTACACTTTGGTCTTCACGAAACATTATAGGCATTGCAACATAACATTTTAGTTGATTCTGGTGCCTTAAATATGCCAGGGCCTGATCGGCATTCATCACTACCGGTTTATTTAGCTCCAGCATTTTTTTTGCACCTGCCCTATTTATGGCATACGCATGTGTTCCTGCATGAAAACCTGCATTCCAAACATTTGTTTTAAAAGGAGTGGGAAAATTAAGGTTCTCATTTTCATACTTACCACCAGTGATAGCTGCTTTTATCTTTTTTATGGGTGTTTGTATATATAATCTCATCATCCTTCTTATTGGCGACTCGCTATCGTGCCAGCGGTAACCCCAATATATCAACTCACAATCTTGGGGAATATCCTCCAAAATACCATGTATATGCTCCAATTTATTAAAATCAATTTTGGCGTCATCCTCCAGGATAAGGACTCTTTCCCAACCATTTTCTATCATGGCCTCGTAAACCTTTATATGAGAATAACTGCATCCCACTTCGCTCTTGCGCAAAGCGCGTCCAGCAGTGTGCCCATAGCGCTGCAAAAAGAATTCATCGAGATAGTCCTTGCTTTTTTCCAGGTCAGCCAAAGCGTTTAGCTGCTCTTCATTCAACAGCGAGGCATCTGTACCTTCAAAAATTTCATATTGCAAACCCTTCAGGTTCGTTTTAAGTTTTTCCGACCTGTCCTTTCGTGTTCTCTCAATACTTACTACAAAAATTTTGTCGTAGTAATTGCTCAATTTCTTAAGTGCTGAACTCATTCGTATTATTAGTTTAAAAATTCCTATGCGGCGTACTTCTTTAATCCGCCTTCTATTCTGGTCTTGTTAATCAAAAGATTGATTTATATATCAAAAATGCTTTTTCCTTTCCTGATTCAAACAACCGGTACTTTAATGCATTTAAAACTGTCCTTATTGTATTGCGCTTATCGTTTGCCTTATAAAAATAGCATCGGGCAATAGACATCAGAACCCCATGCATTTTTTTATTTTTCAATGCATTACTTATCGGGTATTTTTTCGAAAAAATATATTGATATGTATTTTTATGGTCTATATAAGCCTCTATTTTCCCAATACCCACAGTTCGACTATCATGCTCTACAACCACAATTGTAGGCTGGCTGGGTATATATATAACCGGGAATGCTGTGGCTATACGTAACCATAACTCCAAATCTTCTGCTACTCGAATGTTTTTATCAAAAACTTCTTTAGCCAAAATTGAAAAGTGGATGCAGCATTGCTGTGAGTGTATTGTTGCATTTACCAAAAAATTGAAGATGGATTCTTCTGTTTGGCCTATCGTTTTTGTATGTATAATTCTACCATTTTGTTCAATACACATATCTGTAAAATACATTGCAACAAGATGCTCCTCTGAGATTGATTTATATAAAAGGTCCAATCTGTTTTCTTGATAATAATCATCGCTGTCCAAAAAACACATGTACTCGCCTGTTGCTTTTGATATCCCATTATTCCTTGCAGCAGAGCGCTCGGCATTTTCCTGATAAATATATTTTATCCGCTCATCAGAATATTGCTCTACTACAGCCTTGGTATTATCTCTGCTACCATCATCAACTATTATTAACTCCCAGTCAGCAAAGGATTGATTAAGAACACTTTCAATAGCCCGTCCTATCATCTTTTCCCTATTATAGGTCGGGATTATTATAGAAAAAAAAGGAGTTCTCATTTAAAAATTGACTTTAAATACCATTTTGCAGCTGTTGAAAATGGCATCACAGATGAAAGCTCCGGAGATTTTAGGTAATCCGACTTGGTGCCTATAGTATAACAATAGTGATACCAGATAAAGGCCAACTTATTCCGCAAAAAAGAGCTTTCAAGATAATTGCTGTGTTCATTTGCTATTAATATGCTTTCCAGCATATTCTGTACTGCCTTTATAGGTTGCTGCACTTTTTCGTAGCTACGATAGTTTAAAAATTCATAGTCCTGCAGCATCTCCGATGACAATGAGAATCCAATTAATTCAAATTCTCTATGCTTGATTTTTCTACTATTTAGTAATTGGATATCGGCAAATTTTCTGGACACCTCATCTTCATGGTGTCGCACTTTGTAGCCAACATATTGCAGGTTTGAAAGTTTTGTTACCTTGGACATGCGGGTAAAGAGATCATAATCTTCTGCGTGAGCACATTTAGGATCAAACTCCATATTATATTTCTGCAATACCTCTTTCCTTATCATACATGTACCATGGCTAACTTGTATTTGATAGAGCTGCTTAAACTTTATTTCCTCGTGCTCGGCAACATACCTTGCAATTCCGCCCAACCCCTGTTCAGTAAATGTTTCATACCAAGTGCCTAATAAGCCTACATCAGGGTTCGCTTCCATGAAGACATATTGATGCTGCAACCGATTAGGCTCACTAATATCATCAGCATCCATTCTTGCTATATACTTACCGTTAGATAAGCTTATACCAAGGTTCAAAGTAGCTATAAGTTTTATATTCTTTTCATTTTCCCAATATCTTATTCTTTTATCGTTATATGAAAGTATTATCTCTTTAGTTTTATCAGTACTTCCATCGTTAATTATAAGAAATTCAAAATCTTCAAAACTTTGTTGCAATATACTATCTATAGCTGCTTCCAAAAACTTTTCTCCATTATATACTGGCATTAAAACCGTTATTTCCATTTCTCTTCAGTTTACTTATTGCTTTCCTTATATATCCAATCCCTGAACTTCAAAAGACCGGCCTCCAAAGAAGTCGTAGGATTATAGTTAAGTAGTTTTTTTGCCTTGCTGATGTCAGCATAAGTTTGATGAACATCACCTGCCTGCTCACTTTCGAATATTACCTTTGGCTCCATTTGAAATATTCTGCCCATCACCTTAAGCAACTCAGACACACTAACAGTATAGCTATTGCCAATATTTATTACTTCAAAATTGCTGTCTTTGTAATCCATCGCTGCTTTTAACCCTAATACCACGTCATCAATATAAGTATAATCACGCATGGTTTCGCCTGTTCCATAGATCGACAACGTTTCTTTCTGCATCATTTGCCTGGCAAATTTAGATATAGCTAAATCCGGTCTTTGCTTAGGACCATATACTGTAAACAACCTTAGCGCTATAAACCTAATTCCATACAAATGACTATATACGCTACCATGTAATTCTGCCGATTTTTTAGTTGCAGCATATGGACTGATCGGCATATCTACAACATCTGTTTCATTCCATGGAACATTGGGGTTTTGGCCATATACACTACTGGATGACGCAAAAATAAATTGTTTCACCCCTAAACTTCTTGCAAGCTCCAACATATTTAGTGTACCCTGAACATTTACCACCTCATAGCCCAAAGGGTCAACGATACTTGGCCTAACCCCTCCTTTTGCAGCCAAATGGATAATGACATCAAAATCCCCCTTAATTAGAGAGTAAAGTTCCTTCAAATTTACAATATCAATTCTATACAGTTTGTAATTAAGATGCTCTTTAAATTTTGCTATATTTTTCTCTTTAATTTCAGGTGAATAAAAATCCGAAAAATTATCAATCGCAGTTATTTCATGCCCTTCCTTAAGTAGAACTTCCGTGAGTGAACTGCCAATAAAGCCTGCACCACCAGTGAGTAATATTCTCTGCATTGTCTTAAATTTTATGTTTTAGGCATAGCTAATCATCACATTGGCAAATTGATATTAAGTCAACACTATTTGTCTTTCTGCTTAAGTCTCATAAAATATAGATAATCTCTATAATATCCCATTCTCCACGGGGCAAGTAAAATAGCCTTTCTTATCAATTTTAGCCCCTGACTATGCTTTCCTTCATAAAATCTCTGTCTACCCACAAACCAGTTAAAATAAGCAGTATCCAAAAATCTGCTGTTAAGCTCATTCAGAATCTTTCTTAAAACATCCTCCTCTCCCTTCTCCAGATAATCTGTTCCGGTGTCCCTCCGCTGTTGTATCAGTATTTCTACAATTTTACCGCTGTGCAGTTTAGCCGGATTCGTTGTAAGATTACCCATTACAGAGTTTTCATTATATCTATACTTATATAAATGTTCAGAGAGATTTCTGAATTTGAATTTTTCCATAGCCAGATATAACCAGTAATGGTCTTCTGCTCCTATTCTATCAAAGAATTCATTATATAATCCTACAACATCCAACACCTCTTTTTTTATCATTACCCCAGAACCAATAAATTCATATTTCTCAGGCATGGATTTAAAAACCTCTTCATGTTCTAATTTAAAATCGGAGGTGAAAACTTCAACTCCCTGGTCATCTACCCTGATGTAATTAGAGCCACAAACGCCTAAATTTTCATCTTGCCTAAATGCATTATACAAAAGTGATATTCTATCCGGTGTACAAGTGTCATCTGCATCCAGAAATGTTATGTAATCTCCTGTTGCATGCCTTACATATTTATTCCATGTTTTTAAATATCCTAAATTTTCCTCGTTGCGATATTTCTTTATTCTTATATCGTGATAGGTGTCAATTATAGTTTGTGTTGCATCCTTGGAGCAATCATTCGCTATTATAATCTCTATGTTTTCATAGGTTTGGTTTAAGACAGAATCTATTGCCTCACGCACATATTTTTCACAATTATATGCAGGCATTATTACTGAAATCAAAGGCAACTGCTGACTCATGGTTTCTATCTTACTTTTTGTGCTATGCTTTTGTAAATTTTGTAAACCCAAGGGATAAAAGTATATGCAAAATATACTAATTTACCCTTTAAGCCTACCGGTGAGTTATAAAAATGATACCCTACATTATTCTGCAACCGACTCAAAAAACCAATGTCTTTAAGCTGCAGAATGAAGGCTAGTTGATTTGCGATTGTTCTTCGCGCGTCTGTATCAAATTTATAGTCAAACTCCCTGTTTATTTCATTTATAAAAACAATGGACTGCTTTAGCTTTATTTCTTCTTTTAATGGCGACCATGTAGAAGTAGAATGTTTCCTGTAAACCGCCATTCTTTCTGCAAGTATCTTAATCTTTCCGCCCTTCGAGTTTTGAAAATGGAGATACCAGTCCAAAATATTTACTCGCTTTAACCATTTTGGAAAAGTAACAGGACCATGATTTCTGTATAAACAAGATGGCGTAGGAATAAAATTCCCATAAAACAAATCCTTGGTGGCCTTTACATCTTCACTCAGTGCCTTTAATAGGTCAGACGGAACCTCAACGCCATTGTCATCTATTATTTTTACCTCATGACAACATATACTAAAGTGCATATTATGCTCCATAAAATTCACTTGTTTTTGCAACTTAAGCGGATCTGTCCAATAATCATCTCCATCACACAAGGCAATATATCTACCTGTACAATTTGTCAATACAAATTCAAAGTTTGCGCCTACTCCTAAATTTTGAGCTTGGTTAAAATATTTTATTCTGCCCGCCCTCGGATCAGTTTTTATTATCCGCTCTATAATTTGGTTTGTATTATCCGGTGAGTTATCATTGGAAATTATTAACTCTATATCAAAATCAACCTCCTGCAGTAAGACTCCGTTTATAGCTTCTTCTATAAATCTTTCATGACCATAAGTGATCATGCAAATGCTAACCATTGGATTTTGTTTCATCTATTTAAATATCCAATTGGGGCAATGTTTTTATAATTTTAGCGGGTATTCCCACCACCAAACTATTATCCGGTACATCTTTCGTAACAACAGACCCTGCACCAACCACTACATTGGAGCCAATAGTTAGCTTTGGCAAAACTGTAGCATTTGTGCCGAGCACAGAGTAGGCACCTATTTTACAATTTCCTGAAATATTGACCCCCGGAGACACCTCCACAAATGAATCTATTTTACAGTCATGCCCTACTGTGCAATTAAGGTTTAACAGCACGCCTGTTTTTATAATAACATCGCTTGTTATGACCACCCCTGTCATAATATTAGAACCAGCAGCCACTTCATTTCCGAAGTTCCCTATTTTTGCAAAGGGGCTTATTGTTGATGCAAATTCCCCACCAATATTTGAAAATTTATCAAAAAGTCTTTTTCTTAAAACAGGATTTCCAATACCAATAGTAAATCTATTATCAGTAGCTCTAAAATAATTTTCAGCATCGCTCAAGCTTTTTAGAACTGGGAATTTGCCAAAAAGCATTTCTGGCATATCCAAACTTACATCATCATAAAAAACCAGATTTTCATGTTGACCCAATTGGAATAAAATCTCAAGAACTTCTTTAGCAAAACCCTTGGCGCCTACTATCAGCATTGGTCACTATTTAGTATTGAAATTATTGATTCCATGCTACTTTGATCTAATTCAGTATACAGAGGGAGACACAGAATAGAACTGGCAATTTTTTCAGAAATCGGCATAAATTTTCCATTAGTATACTCAATAGTATTTAACGAAGGGTAAAAATATCTTCGAGGGAAAATTTGCACCTTATTTAATGCCTCAAGAGCCTTAAGCAGGTTCTTTTCCGTTTCAAAGACAATCGGATAGTAACTATAATTCCACTCCGTATGCTCTCGTATTTTTAGTTTTGAGATTTTTTTGAAAATTAAGTTTGAATTATAATAATCAACAATAGCTTTTCTTTTTTCCAAAATATGTGATAAATAAGGAAAAACGGCAAGCCCCATAGCAGCTTGCAATTCAGAAATTTTTGCATTTATCCCAACCCCAAAAAAATCCAACGGTCCATTGTGGCCAAAATTATGGCTATAGTATATTTTATGCCTAAGTTTTTCATCCTTGCAGAAAATAGCCCCACCCTCTCCAGTATGAAACAACTTTGTTGCATGAAAACTGCAAGTGCTTACATCACCGAAATTAAATATGGTTTGGCCTTTATACCTTACCCCAAAACAATGGGCCGCATCATAAATTACACTTAGGTTATGTCTCTTTGCAATTTCTTCTATTTTGTCAGTATTGCATGGATTACCAAATACATGTGTTGCTAATATGGCCTTTGTTTTAGAGGTAATCGCATCCTCAATTTTAGACTCATCTATAGTTAGATATTCCGGATGAATATCAACAAAAACTGGAGTGCAATTTTCCCAAACAATAGCCGAGGTAGTTGCTACATATGAAAATGGAGTTGTAATAATTTCTCCTCCTAAACCTAGTAGTTTGATTGCAATTTGTATGGGAACAGTTCCATTATTGGTAATTATAATGTTACTTACATCAAGATAATTCTTAAGCTTTTCTTCTAACTCTAATACCAGTTCACCTCTGTTTGTCAGCCATTGGTTATCCCAGGCACGCTGTACAAAGTTCATGTATTGCTCAATAGGAGGTAAAAAAGATTTTGTAACAGGTATCATATGAATTTTTTTATTATTTCTATTCTTGGTTGTATCTGTTGCTTATCAGAAAAAACCTCTGTCAATCTTACCTTATTATTTTGAATTATTTGCCTGATCTTTTGCTTATCCGTCAATGCATGCAATATCTTATGGGCAACTTCTTTATGATTTATCGAAATTTCTATATACTCCCTTCCATCTGCAAAAATATGCTTGCTCTCGTTAAGCATATTTGTTTGAAAAACAAGACACCCATTAAGACCAGCCGCTACTGAGGTTGCTAATGGAAATCCGTCAAAAGCATTTTGGTTGATTATATATGGCCTGTTGGGCGAAATAAAAATATCCTTATCCGAAAAGAAATGTGACAATTTGTTTTCACTTAGATTTCCATAGAAAACAAGGCGTCCTTTTAATTCATTATATAATAAATCCGGTTCTCCAAATCCACCAACCACGTGAAAGTTTATTTGCTTGTGGTCAAAAAGCTCAAGGGCCACGTTCTGGAAAACATCAAAACCCTTATCTGCTCCAGACCTTGTATATTTATTACCCATAAAGACGACATCTATCTCTTTCTTATCAGAAAAAAAATATTTTTGCTCGTAAGAAATCATTGCCGTAGACTCGTCTATCTTCAAAGGAACGCCTAAAAAAAAATGAATTTTGGAACTTGAAATTCCCAACTTTTCTATCAGGTAATTTTTTGTAATCTCTTGATTTACTATTACAAATTTACAAAGATTATCATTCAACACCTTAGAAACAATTTCATCAATTTCCTTATTATTAAAACCAAAACCTCCTCCCGGATATAGTGCAAAACCAAAATGGATATTGTGTAGTTTAAAATAGGGGTAATACTTTTTAATATTATTAAAAAAAAGACAATACGCTAACTTATAATTTATATTCGTAAATAGTTTTAACTGCAACACATTGGCGCCAATCAAAGGATAATAGGGTCTTATACTCTCCACCTCCTCTTTAAATTCTAATTCGCTCAGCTTTGGGATTATTTCTGATACAATTTGTACGTTCTCTACCTGCCTCAAATAATTTTCAAATTCATAACTTCTCCAGGGAGATCTTAAACTCGGTGTCAAATCGTCAAGAATCAATAAATTTTTCTTTGGTCTTTTTTTAATAAATAAAAAATACCTGTTAAGAATTTTTCTTAGCATGTATACCTAATTTTTTACCGTTCTCCATGGTAGTTCCAATCTTACAACACCACTCCACTTGCCATAATAGCCACCTCTTTTTTTACCGTCATCCACCACCTTGAAATATATGGCTCTTCCCACTTCAACGGCTACGTGTTTGGCATTTTGTACCAGGAGCAACGTTATGTAGTAATCACCTTCATTTAAAAAATTAGCCGGCAAGGTAACTCTGGTCCTATATACTCCAACAGTATGGGGCTTATCAAACCACTGGTCTGATATAGAAGGTGACGACAGTATATATGTATCATCTCCCGCAAATAATGATAACGATAGGTTATACCTATCCTCTCCATTCAAAATTTCATATTCAATCTCTATTTCTATTGATTCATCAAGATTAAAAACATTCAATTCTTTATTTACAAACGATATACCATTCAACTGGCAGCGATGATCCTCAGAAATATTAGCACCTGCAGCCCATTTTGTCTGTATTGCATCGGGGTTTCCTTCTTCGTTAAGATAATGGGAAACAACATCTTTTGGCTCTCCGGAATATACCAGATTACCTTTAGTCATAAGCACGGCCCTGGAACAAAGACTGGTGAGAGCCGGAAGATTATGGCTAACAAAAAGTACTGTCCGTCCCTCTCTATCGCTTACATCCTTCATTTTGCCGATGCATTTCTTCTGAAACTCCGCATCACCAACCGCCAACACTTCGTCTACAATTAGGATTTCTGGTTCCAAATGAGCCGCTACCGCAAAGGCCAGACGAACATACATTCCTGAAGAGTAGCGCTTAACAGGAGTATCAACATATCTTTCAACTCCGGAAAAACTTACAATCTCATCAAACTTCGACCGTATCTCTTTTTTTGTCATCCCAAGTATGGCTCCATTTAAAAAGATATTCTCTCTACCTGTAAGCTCCGGATGAAAGCCTGTTCCTACTTCAAGTAAGCTTGCCACCCTACCATGCATTGTAACTTTTCCTTTTGTAGGCCCAGTAACTCGTGATAAAATTTTAAGCAACGTACTTTTACCCGCACCATTTTTACCAATGATACCTAGTATCTCACCCTGTTTTACATCCAGATTTACATCTTTTAGTGACCATACATAGTCACTCGTCCCCTTGGTATCGCGTGCATTTGACTCCGCAATTTTTGCATACGGATCCTCAAGCCCACGCACTGAATACCACCAACGGTTTAAATCGTGTGAGATAGTTCCTGTGGAAACCGCCCCCAATCTGTATATCTTAGATAAGTCTCTTATTTCTATTGCATTCATTACACTACGTCCATAAAGTTTTGCTCCGTCTTATTAAAAACCAATACACCCAAAACCAGTGTGGTTATTGTAAATAAAATAGAAATAATGTAGGCTGTCAAATCAAAAGTTCCTGAACCCAATAAGCCAAGTTTTGTTGTTTCTATGATAGGGAATAAGGGATTTACCACAGTAAACCATTTAAATCTGGCAGGGTATGCATCTGCAGAGAAAAGTACTGTGGCGTACATAAGTAACTGTAGCCCAAAATCAACCAGATTATTAAGATCCCGATATTTTGTAGTTAAGGAAGAAATCAATATTCCTGAACCCAAACCTAATACACCCAGCAATATTATATTTAATGGCAACAAAGCCAGATATATAGTAGGACTGCCGGAGGCTTCTTTGAACAAAATAAAATACAGGTATATAGAAATAAACAACAAAAACTGGATTGCTAGCTTTATCAAATTTGAAAGGGTAACGGATATTGGGATTACCAGACGAGGGAAATAGACTTTGCCAAAAACAGATTGATTTGTGATAAAGGTGGTACTGTTAATCTTAATACATGCTGCAAAGTAATTCCAAAATGTAATGCCGCACATGTAAAAAAGTACCGCAGGTATATTTCCGGTACCTAATCTGCCCATTCCCGCAAACAAAAAGGTGAACATTAAGGTCGTTAATAATGGCTGCAAAAAAAACCAAAGCGGCCCTAAAATAGTTTGCTTGTAGTTTGCTACAAAGTCCCTTCGTACTAAGAGCATTACCAAATCCCTATATGCCCATACATCTGACAAATGCAGACTAAAAAGACCTTTATTTGCCGTAATGACTATTTCTTTCCTGTTTTCCATTTAATTTTTATCTCTCCATTCTTGGTGTACAACGGAAATGGCCATTTAACAATCTACCCTTTAATAGTAAAGTAAAATGTTCGAATTTAGCTGTTGTTCAATAAAATTCAGTAATAGCGAAAGTAATAGATTTTACTTTCGATTGGACTAATTTTTTCTGATTACAATCAAAACCCCTATAATTTCAACCTGTTGGGTGTTTAATATTAACTACACAATTATTGGCTTACTGAAAAAACTAAACCCCGCCCAAGCCCTTTACACTAACCATAACGTATATTAGTAACATAAAAAAAATTGGGGAGATGGAATGTAGAAAATTTACTCTAGGGCTTTTAGTGATTTTGCTTTTTACCGGAGTAATAACAGCACAGCAAAACCTTCCGTCAACAGTCCCAAATGTGAGCCTTTGGCTGAGGAGCGATTCTCTATTGACCGACTCTTCTAACTTTGTAAAACAATGGAAAAACATAGTTGATACCGGTATAGTTTTTAGACAAAATGTCATTGCATCTCGTCCTGCTAAAATTAATACTGCATTCAATGGAAAGCCAATTTTGCGATTTGATGGTACAAACGACTTTCTATCTGCAGGCGACACTTTGGATATAGGAACTCAAGAGCGCACAATTTTTATTGTTGCCGGCAAATCAACAGGGACAGCAACAGGAACATTCATCGCTAAAACACTGTCTGCTGCAGCAACAAGTAGATTTGCTCAATATACTTCAGGCGCTACTTTTAATTTACTGTACAACGACGCCACAAGTAAAAGCATGACAGCAACTGCTCCGGCTAAAATGAATATAATTACTACCTCCATTAGTAGAATTGCATCTCAACAGATAAAAGTTTATTCCAACGGTATACAAATAGGAACAACTATTACCGGCATACAAAACACTTCATTCAATTTCAACTCTAATTTCCGTTTGCTAATAGGAGCATATAACAACGCTACTGACAATGGAGAATCACTACCTTTTAGCGGAGATATTGCAGAAATAATTTTTTATGACCGCTCTTTAAGTGATCAGGAAAGAATACAGGTTGAGCAGTATTTAAAAAACAGGTATTCCCCTCAGATTAGCCTTGGACCCGACACTATTGTTCCTTCGGGGTTTTGCAACGTTACCTTAAACGCAGGCTCTGGATTTACAAACTATCTATGGTCCACCGGCGCCACCACCTCTACTATCAGCACTAATATAGCCGGTACTTATTGGGTGAGAGCAATTGATGCACTTGGCTATACGACCTCCGATACTATAAAGGTTTCTTACGCCGCCAAAAAACCCATAAACGATACAGTTGTGTGCATTCGCGATACCGCATTTCTAAATACGGGCTTAACCTCTTCCGGCTATAGCTTTCTTTGGAATACGTCTGCAACAACGCCTATATTAAAAACAACTGCTTCCGGAACATATTCTGTAGCTGTAACAGATGGCTCTGGTTGCTCTTACAGAGATACTGCCATTGTAGCATTAGATTCTTTTGCATTAAAGGTGAGTCTTGGGCCAGATGCAGCTGTTTGTTCAAACAGCCAACTAGGCCTTTTAACAGGGTCGGGTCTGGTTTCTACATATAGTTGGAGTACGGGTGCTACAACACCAACTATAAACATAACTACAGCAGGGCCTTATGATCTTCTGGCAATAAATAGCAGAGGATGCAGAGCCAGAGATACTATAAATATTACTATTAAAGGGATTGCACCGACTATAAACTTTACAGCAGATACCGTTTGCGAGGGCTCCGCAACATCTTTTACTGAACAAATAGCCATTCAGCCTCCGGCAATTCTTTCTTCGCGGCTATGGAAGTTTTCCAGCAATGATTCCAGCACACTCTCCAATCCAAAATTCACATTTAGTAGTGCCGGAACTTACATAGTTTCACTTTATGTAACTACTGATGTTGGATGTAATTCATCCATGTCAACTCCGGTTTCTGTAAGGTCGGCACCGTTTGCAAGCTTTGATCTTGCAACGGATGCGTGTATAAACAGCGGATATACCTTCAGCAGCACAAGTAACGTAACTTTAAACGACACTATCAAATCTTTCGCCTGGAATTTTGGCGACAATAATTTTGCTACCACACCAATTGCCAGCCACTCATACACTTCTACCGGCACTTTCAATATTCAATTAATAGTTGCTAATCAAAAAGGATGCAGTGATACTATAGCTAAACAGTTATCTGTAGTCAGCAGTGCACCACCCACAGGCGCAATCACCTTGGCCAACCCTGTCAATAATTTTACGGACCAGGTCGGTAGCCCTATCAATTTTAGCTGGAATAGCGCTACTGGCGCTCAGAGCTATACCCTTCAGATTGCTACAGATAATTTATTCACTAATTTAACTACTAATATTAGCGGTATATTTTCAACAAATCAGATTGTACCCCCCCTTGCGACAGGAAGCTATTTCTGGCGTGTGTTAGCCGCTAATATATGTGGCCAACTTACTACTGGCGAAAGCAGATATCTATCCATCATTAGCCTACAAAACACACCTAACATAAGCCTTTGGCTGAGAGCAGACCAGCAACTAACCGACTCCAGTGGTATTGTTTCACGCTGGCTCAATGCTGTTGACACTGGTATTAAATTTGTTCAGCCTGTAACTTCGCAAAGGCCTATTGTTGTAAACACTGTTCTAAATGGCAAACCTGTTTTAAGATTTGATGGTGTAAATGATTTTCTTTCTGCCGGCGATACGCTTGATGTTGGCACCATGGGCAGGACCATTTTTGTTGTTGGAGGTAAAACTTCAGGCACCTCCGTCGGAGCATTCTTTTCAAAAACCTTATCAGCCGCAGCAATTAGCAGGATAGCACTATTCGCTACGGGTTCAACGCTTACTTTTTTATATAACGACAACACAAGCAGAAATATTAATGTATCTCCCCCACCTGCAAGAATGAATATTTTTGCAGCAGATATAAACAGAACTACGCAGCAAGGAAAATTATTTGCAAATGGCTCTCAAATAGGAACTACACTTTCCGGAATTCAAACATCCTTTGACTTTAATTCCACAACCAGGCTTTTGCTCGGTGCATATAATAATGCAACAGATAACGGAGAAACCAATCTTCTAAATGGGGATATCGCAGAAATTATATTTTATAATCGTGCGTTGGCTGATACCGAGAGGGTTCAAATAGAACAATACCTAAGATTCCGCTATGCCCCACAAATAAACCTTGGGCCTGATACTACTATTAAAACCGGATTTTGTAATATAACACTTAATGCCGGTAGCAATTTCACCAATTATGTATGGAATACAGGGGAAACTACGCAAACAATAAGTGTAAGCAAATCGGGAAAGTATTGGGTAAGGGCCTTGGATATTTTTGGGTATGTAACTTCTGATTCTATCAATGTTACTTATCTTGATAAAAAACCGATTTCTGATACCACTATATGTTTTGGAGATACCGCAACTCTCCATACAGGACTAATGGCGGGGCCGTATTCATTTGTTTGGAACAATGCCTCAACCAATCCTTTTATTAAAACAACACAAGCTGGCACCTATTCTGTAAAGATTACTGATGGACAATCTTGTGTTTATAATGATACCACAATAGTTTCTATCGACTCTTTTTCTTTGAAGATTGGCCTGGGGCCGGACTCTTCATTTTGTTCTGGTAATCCACTTGGCCTTTTTAAAGGTGCCAGCTTACCTGCCGCCTATTTGTGGAGCAATGGACTTACCACTAATACAATTGTTATTACAAACCCAGGTAGCTATAGCATCACCACGACCAATACTCGCGGATGTGTTGCGAAAGACACTATACAACTTACAATAAAGGGCGTCGCTCCAACTATTGACTTTGTGGCTGATACTGTCTGCGAAAGGTTCTCTACCTCCTTTACAGAACAAATTGTTATTCAGTCTCCAGCTGTTTTGTCCTCTATCCTGTGGAAATTTACAACTAGTGATTCAAGCACACAATCCAATCCCAAATTCACATTTACCACCTCTGGTATTCATACTGTGCAACTCACAGTTACAACTAATGTGGGCTGTAATTCTTCCATAGCAAAAACTGTAAAGGTCAAAACAAGGCCTATTGCATCTTTCACCCTGGCATCAGATGCGTGTATAAACAACAATTATATTTTCCAAAGTACAAGTACTACCGTTTCAGGTGACAACATTATTAATTACCATTGGGATTTTGGTGATAACAATAGCGCTACAACTTCTACCGCAGGCAATGTATATAATACACCCGGCACATATAACATTACTCACTTTGTTGAAAATCAAAATAACTGTTTTGACTCAGTTATAAAGCCACTTAATGTTGTATCATCAGCACCGGCCACAGGGGCATTTAACCTTCTTTCTCCGGCAAATAATTATACCGAACAAAGCGGCAATCCAATTTCATTTGCATGGAGCAATAGCATTAATGCACAAAGCTATATTTTACAATTATCATCAAACAATCAATTCTCCAATATAACAAATTCCTATGGTGGCATTTTATCCAATAACTATACCATAAACTCACTTACAGCAAGGAAATACTATTGGAGAGTAATAGCAATAAATATTTGCGGACAACAGACAATAGGTGAAACCAGGTCTTTCACAGTTATAGATTTTAAAACAAACATGGACGTTAGCCTTTGGTTACGAGCCGATTTGTTGATTAAAGATTCTTCTGCTTTTGTTTCTGGCTGGACAAATCTTGTGGATACAGGAATCAACTTTAAACAAACAGACCCTATTCACAGACCTCTGGTTATTCCTAACATAATGAATGGCAAACCTATATTGCGCTTTGATGGAGTCAACGATTTTTTATCCGCAGGCGACACCTTAGATATAGGTACAAATGGCAGAACTATTTTTATTGTAGGGGGCAAACAGACAGGAACAGCGACCGGAGCCTATTTTGCCAAGTCTATCGCAGCTACATCAAACAACCGGGTTGCTTTATATACCTCCGGAACAACTTTAAATTTCCTGTACAACGACCTTGTAAGCAAGACTATCGCAGTAACTCCGGCACCTACTAAAATGAACATCCTTACCACCGAAATTAATCGTGGAACTCTGCAAGTAGTTCAATATGCCAATAGTAAGGCTATAGCAGCGCCAATAACCAGTATTCAGGGAAGTTCATATAATTTCAATTCCTTCGAAAGATTACTTATAGGGTCTTATGGTAATACTGCAGACAATGGCGAAATATTACCTTTCAATGGAGATGTGGCAGAAATCCTGTTTTTCAACAAAGCCCTTTCTGACACCGACAGAACCAAAATAGAACAATATTTAAGGTTCCGATATGCTCCACAAATAGACTTAGGACCCGATATCACTATAAATTATGGTGCTTGCGACACCTCTTTAAAGCTTAATAGCAGCACTTTCACTGATATACTTTGGAGTACCGGTGACACTACCATAACTACTAAGGTTAGAAAATCAGGTAGTTATTGGGTTAGGGCCAAAGATATTTTCGGATATATAACCACTGACACCATTAATGTTACCGTGCCTTACTCCGGCATTTCACCAGCAGCAAGGGATACCATTTGCTTAGGAAGCAGCATTACCGTTCAGTATAATATTGCCGGCTCTCCTTATAGATTCTTATGGTCTACAGGCGACACTACTGCATCAGTAACATTGTCCCTTCAGGGTCAATATACGGTCAACGTTTCTGACACTTCGGGCTGCGCTCTAAATGATACTGTTACTATAGTTGTAGATAGCTTTCCCGTATTCTCAGTACTAAATACAGACACCAATACTTGCGGAAACAGCGCACTTGGTGTTCTCCCATTCATATATCCATATAAAAATTATTTATGGAGTACAGGTGCTACTACTACTACCATCAGTGTTGCTTCCGCAGGAAAAATTTCAGTAACAGTAATAGATATAAATGGTTGCATTAACCAAGACACTATAAATATAAGATTAAAAGGACTGCAGCCACTTGCTGATTTTACAGGGGGAGGGGTTTGTGTTGGAGATTCTTCTGTATTTGTAAGTACTTCTCAGGCTTTTGGAATAGAAACACTCGTAGAATGGAAATGGAATTTTGCTAATGGCATTTCTGTTATTGATTCTTCCGGGGCCAATCAAACTACCTTCTACTCAAACAGCGGGCTTTACAACCCTACATTGACTGTAACGACAGATTCCGGGTGCTCAAATTCCATTACCAAAACTATACGGATCAATGCTCCACCTGCAGGCAACTTCATTTGGAATATAGCCTGTGCCGGATCTCCGACAAATTTTGTGGATAGAAGCACAATAGCTGTGACTGATACCATAAGCAGTTGGGAGTGGAATATAAATGGCACATCAAGCTCAGCCAAAAATCCAAGCATTCTATTCCCTAGCCAAGGTGAGTTTACCACGACCCTTATTGTTACAACCAACGCAGGGTGTGCCGATACTGTTTCACGGTCGGTAGAGGTATTTGCTCCATTGGTTGCTGATTTTGACGCAGGTTCAGTATGCCTGGGCGATACGCTTAACTTTGAAGACAAAACCCAAAGCTTTTCAGTAATCAATTGGCTTTGGAGCTTTGGAGATAACTCTCCATTTGCACTTACCCAAAACACCAGCCACAAATATTTGGCGGCAGGCACATACGAAGTTGTGCTGAAAATAGAAAACACCATTGGGTGCAAAGATTCCGTATCCAAAAATGTAGTTGTTGTTGCCAAGCCAAATGCGGACTTCAATTCTACTCCTGCCTGCTTGGGTCAGCCAATTGCGCTTTCTGATAATTCTCAGTCGATTAGTGAACCTGTGGTGAAATGGAGCTGGATCATAAATGGACAAAAGTATAACTCACAATCACCATCAGTTTTATTTGCAGACACCGGATTATATGATGCCAAGCTGATAGTAGAAACAGGAACAGGCTGTAAGGACTCCATTACCAGGTCATTAAGTGTAAAACCATTGCCAAATGCTGCATTTACATTTACACCATTATATGGTGAGGCTCCTGTTACGGCAAACTTTACCAATATAAGCACTGGAGCAAGCTCCTACCTGTGGGACTTTGGCGATAGTTCAACAGACACTACCAAAAACACGTCTCATACATACCAATCAAATGCGGACTTTATCATTACATTAAACGCCACCTCTTCATTTGGCTGTGTAGACTCTGCCAAAAAACAATTCACCGTGAGGCCAACCAACCTCAACCTATTAGTTGAAGACATTTCAACCCAGTTGGTTCAACAAGGCAATGGCTCCTTAATCCAAACCTCTGTAAGGCTAGCCAACATTGGCACAAGGCTGATAACGAATGCCTCTTTGTATGCAACACTTGGTAACAATGGAATTGTAACAGAAGAATGGAATGGGCTACTACAACCAGGTCAAATTATCCTATATACATTTAATTCGCGTTTTGTTTTATCGGCCAATCACGACAAAACGTATGTATGTGTAGAAGCTGTTTCTGTAAACAATGGAGAAGAAGAATCTTCAATAGCTGACAACAGATCTTGCACCACAATAGACGGAAAAGCTAAGGTAATAGGGCCATATCCAAATCCTGCAAATGGTGATAGCAAAATCGGATTTGTACTGGCAAAGAGTGATGTAGTTACGGTAAACATTTTTGACACTTATGGGCACTCTAATTACAACATTCAGCAAACATTACCGAAAGGCAGAACAGATATAACATTGCCAACATCTGGCATGATGGCAGGAACCTATTATGTAAAAGTTCAGTTTGCCGATGATAATTATCTAATAAAACTAGTCGTGACTAATTAGTGCATTGTCTTAAACAGTTTGTAACAGTTTGTTGCTGCTCGGGAGAGAAACCTTGAAAGCCATCCACTTTCTTTAGTATCTCCCGGGCATTGCTACAATCTCCGGCCCTTGTATATGCTGCCCCTAATTGCAAAAGTATATTTGGATTATCCGGATTAATTCTGTTGATCTTCCTATAGGTCCTCAATACTTTTTCTATTCCATTTTCCTCATTTACCCTCGCCTTATAGCACTCCGCTACATTCATAAGAGTATTGATGTCATCTGGATTCATTTTCAGAGATTGCTCAAAATATTCCGTTGCCCCTACTATGTTTCCCTGCCTGAACAATATTGACCCAAGTCCATTATTTGCAGCAATGCTTTCCTTTAGATCATTTGATGCCCTATAAGCACTTGTAGCATAGTCGTTATACAAATTGCGAAGACTATCATTTGCAGCAGATCCTGCAATAGATTGATAAACTCTGCCCAAAGCCTCCCATCCTTTTGCAGATTTAGAGAGTGCTGCTTTTTGCGCCCGGACTAATGCAATGTCGTACTCTCCGGCCTGCAAATAGTATACTGTTGCAAAATAGTCCTCTTCATATAGCTCCTCCTTAACAGGTGAATAGGCCGGATTTAATAAATGATTAATCGCACTAGCTGTAAGATGAGCTGGCAATGGTGGCGTTGATGAAAAAATATCCTTTGCCACAGAATCTGCCCCCCGTATATATACTAAAGCCACCCTGTCTGCAAACACTTCTTTGTATTTGCCGCTTTGCCTTAAAATTTCATGGGCAGAAGCAAAGTCCGGACGATTCAGAATAACCGCATAGTCAAATTTATACGCACTATCCGTTTTAGCAAAAACATCGGGCATTACCATGCTTTCAATAAATTCCTGAAAAAAAGAGGAGGGGAATACGTCCAAATCTCGCAGATCAATAAATGACTTAAAGTCAGGTCGAAGACGCCACATCAGATACGAGGATACCAGATAATCTGTAAATCCCTTACCCTGTATATTTTGCTTCTTTAGGTATTCTGCTGCACCTATAGGGTTATTTGAACTTAATACTTGCAGCCCGAAATGGTCGCGGCTATTGATTATTTCATAATATTTATCGCTTACTATCAAGCCATAAAAACCAACGGCCAATACAAGCAATGCTATTTCTATTTTTTTTGAATATTGTTCCACCTTTCTAAATGCCTGAGCAAAAGCAAACACAAGAACAGGAAACAACACCAGCACCAAAAAAACAATGTTCCGATATGCCGTTGTGGCCAAATAAGCCAGTGCCACAACAATAACGACATATCCCATTGGTATAACATTTAATATCGCAGTATATGCCTTTGCCGATTTTTTATCCTGCCACATTTTATAGCCGACACCTGCCAATGTCAAAACAATAAGACCCACAGTCAAATAGGCCTCCTTATTCCAGTACTCATAGCTTGTAATTGGCACAAGCTCAGTGGTGAATTTATTTTCCTGCACCTGGCCAAAAATTTCCAATGGTTGCAATAACAAAACATAACCTCTGGGATTTATCAAAACCGCAATGGGCATCAATGCCAGCACTACAGAAAGCAACACAGCCTTCTTCTTCAGCCCTGCATCTTTTATGATAAAAAATTCAACCCATGTACCGATAGTAAACAACGCCACCAGCACTAAACCCAACCCAAATGCTTCGTGCATATTAGTCCATAGCACCTGTAATGGCAGCAATAGCCAAATCCATTTAAAATCGCCTTTCCTGTATCTTAAAAGAAGTGTTACGAATACAACCGTTAATAAATGACTAGTCATTTCCGGCCTGCCAATTATCCTGTATTCTATGGTAAACAAAGTAAGCAGCAAGCCCAACACTATTATCCATTTCGGCGGGTTAAAAACAATACCATCTCTGCCGAAAGCCTTAGCCAACGTGATTAGAAAAAAAACCAACAATAATGAAAAAAACGCTTGAATTAGGTACACACTTTCCGGCCCGAGAGAATCAGACACCAGCGCAGCCAAAACCTCAAAACCCCATTTTATATTTATCCATGGTTTGCCGAAAAAGGTAAAGCTGAAAGGGTCTGCCACAGGCACCGCGCCATTTTGCAATATCCATTGCCCTGTTCTTATTTGCCACCAAAGATCCGGCTCCCTAAAACACTTAATGCTTAATGCAAAAGCAATAAGGTAGCACATAAAAAGTGCAATATTCCCAATAGTTAGTTTTTGTTTCACAGTTTCGAATGTAGCATAAGAAGCTGAAACGCAAATGTGAATTGCGCTCATTTCGCGCATCATTATTGCCTGATTAATGCCTTCGGCATTCGATTTTTGAAGATTTTACTCTTCCACCGCTACTACTTCCTGCACCTCCGGCACCATACGCTTCAACAAGCCTTCTATGCCCGCCTTCAATGTAATCTGCGACGATGGGCAACCACTGCACGATCCTTGCATAGACAAAGAAACTATACCATCGGTAAACGAACGGAAAGCGATATGGCCACCATCACCTTCTACAGCAGGGCGCACATACTTATCCAGCAATTCCTTGATTTTTGTTTCGGCATCCGTTTCGGTTCCGTCAGGGTTTTTTGCAGCCGGCTCTCCGCGCTTTATTATGTGTGGCGCCACAGCCATGTTATCTGCCTGCAGGTATTTTTTAATTACATCTTTTACTATCGGTGTTATCTCGTACCAATCGGCTTCTGCTGTTTTGGTTACGGTTACAAAGTTTTGCGAAATGAAAACACCATTCACAAATTCCAGTTCAAACAGCTTATCTGCCAGGCCGGAATCGCCCTTTACCGATTCCTTGGTACGGAAATCAATCTGAAAATTCGGCAACAGGTGCGCATCGGTTACAAATTTCAGGCTCTCAGGGTTTGGGGTCATTTCCTGATATATCTCTACCGGGTGTATTATTTTTTCCATGCTATTGGGGACGAACGTCCGTTAAATTTATTTGCAAAAATACGTTACAAATCAACACGCCGGATTAAACATTCTTAAAATCGGTGCGTCATACTTAAAAAAAAGAGCTATTCCCATGTTTAAGCACCTATTTGCAGCAGCTATCCTTATCACCACTTTTACTTCTTGCAAAAAACTGGTTCCCTACACCGATGCCCTTAAGGTAAAGAACAGCTGGAGCGATGACGATATCAAGAGAATCCAGTTCTATGTTTCCGAAGACATCGTATTGCAAAGGCAGCTGAACTCCGGCAATACCGAAATTGTAGATGGAAAAATAAAAATGGTAGACGGCAAGCAGGTAGAAGAAATAATTATACGCAGGGGCACACCGGGTATATTGACCAACATACCGCGCTCGCAAAAGCTGGAAATAAGCTTCGAAAAAAGCGATAGCTATTCGCTTAGCTTTGGTGCCAATGCCGACCAGAACAACAAATTTATACTGCTGGCAAGCAACTGGAACGGCCGCATAGGCAAGGTGAGCTACAATGGCAAGGAGTATTTTACATCGCCTGAAAGCGCTTATTCCATATTGCTGGTAGACCTGCGCAAAATAGATGAAACACGCTACAACCAGCGCGTGGCCAAGGGCCGCAAGGTGCGCTAACCGCAACCGCTAATTGTTTTACCTTTGCCTGTACAACACAGCGGGGCATGACCATAGAACAAGCACAAACAGAAGTAGACAACTGGATAAAAAAAGTAGGCGTGCGCTACTTTAACGAGCTTACCAACACGGCTATGCTGATGGAGGAAGTAGGTGAGGTGGCACGCATTATGGCGCGCCGCTACGGCGAACAATCGGAAAAGGAAAGCGACAAGAACAAGGACCTGGGCGATGAAATGGCCGATGTGCTGTTTGTACTGATATGCCTTGCCAACCAAACCGGTATAGACCTGACCGAAGCATTGAAAAAGAACCTGGATAAAAAGACCATGCGCGATGCCACGCGCCACCTTGAAAACGAAAAACTGAAATAAGCATGGGATTAAATACTGCGGCCATAGACGCCTATGTAGAGCAACTGTCGGCACCCGAGGATACTACCCTTAGCGCGCTAAGCAGGGAAACACACCTGAAAGTGCCAAGGCCGCAAATGATAAGCGGCAACCTGCAGGGCAAGTTCCTGGAAATGATGGTGCACATGCTGCAGCCCAAAAACATACTGGAGATAGGCACCTTTACCGGCTACTCGGGTATTTGCTTTGCAAAGGCATTGCCAATAGACGGCACGCTTACCACCATAGACATAAACGATGAGCTGGAAGAAATAGTAACCCGCCATATGCAACAGGCAGGTGTATGGAACAAGGTAAATTTCCTGAAAGGCAATGCCATGGAGATTATACCTACCCTGCACGAAACCTACGACTTGGTATTTATAGATGCTGATAAGCACAACTACCCCAACTACTACAACCTGGTGATAGACAAGGTGCGCAAAGGCGGCTATATAGTGGCCGACAATGTGCTGCGCAGGGGCAGTGTTACCGATGAAAAAAAGGACAAAGACACGCAGGCCATACACGACTACAACCTGATGGTAAAAGCCGACAGCCGGGTAGAAAACTTCATTTTGCCACTGCGTGATGGCTTAAATATTGCACGAAAGCTCGTGTAATTCACACTTTTTGGGGCACATCTGCGTTATACATAGCCTGGGTTCTTACGTAACTTTGTAAAGAATAATTGTGCTTATGCGTACCTCATTTTTTATATCCTCCGTTTTTACACTTGCCGGTATCCTGAGCAATACGTTTTGTTATGCGCAAAACACCACCCTGCAGGACATTACCGACTACATACAAACTTATAAAGCCGCAGCTATAGAAGAAATGCAGCGCGCCAAAATACCTGCCAGCATTACACTTGCGCAGGGTTTGCATGAGTCGGGCAACGGAAAATCTGTACTGGCGCGCGAAGCCAAAAACCACTTCGGCATTAAATGCCACAAAGAGTGGAACGGTAAAACATACACCTACGATGACGATGCAAAAGGCGAATGCTTCCGTGTGTACGACGATGCGTTTACTTCTTACCGCGACCATTCGGACTTTCTTACTTCGCGTACACGCTATGCAGACCTGTTCACCTATCCTATCAACGATTATAAATCCTGGGCTTACGGGCTTAAAGCAGCAGGCTATGCCACCAACCCTAAGTATGCCGAAATTATTATACGCACCATTGAAGAGAACAAGCTGTACGAATATGATGTGGTACTAGCGCCGGATAAATCTATAAACAACAACGTGGCGCAGGCTGTTGTTACACCTGCTATTAAGGAAACAGCGCCCGAAAGGCAATCGCCCACAACCATAAACCAGGTGCTTGCTGCCAGGCTTAATGCCGATGCTACCGTGGCACAGGTGGCATCTTTATACAGCCTGGAAGCTAGCGACATAGCCAAGTTCAACGATGTAGCCACTACGGATGTGTTCCCTAAAGGCACTGCCATATTTCTGGAGCACAAGCGCAAAACAGGAGAGGTGCCAAGCTATACTGTGAAAAAAGGTGAGAGCATGAAATCCATTTCGGACCAGTTCGGTGTACGCCTTAATACGCTGTATGCCCGCAACCTGATGAAAGAAAACGACCAGCCGATAGAGGGTGAAACTATTTACCTGCAAGGCAAAAGAACAGTGGCACCTTCCA